>DASTGK010000207.1:0-6451 GCA_035719085.1 Anaeromyxobacteraceae bacterium | reverse complement strand
CCGCGGCCGTAGCCCTCGTAGTTGCGCAGCACCTCGTTGAGCGTCTGCAGGCGGGAGCGCTTGTCCTGCAGCTCCTCGCGCAGCGTGATGAGCTTGGCCTCGTTCTGGATGAACTCGGAGCGGGTGCGCTCCAGCAGCTCCTCCTGCGCCCCGCGCTGCTCCTCCAGCCGCAGCTTGAGCTGGCGGGTCTGCCCCAGCTTCTCGGCGTACTGCGAGCGCGAGCCGTCGAGCCGCGTGGTGCGCTCGGCCAGCTCGCCGGCCTCGGCCCGGTTGCGGTCGACGCGGGCGCGCAGGTCGAGCCGCTGCCGCTCGATCTGGGCCAGCTGGCTCTTGTGGCCGGTGGCCTCGGAGAGGGCCGCGGCCGCGTCGGCGCGGGCGGCGTCGGCGTCGCCCTGGGCCGCGCCCTGGTCGCGCCCCAGCTCGCGGATGGCCACCTCGGCGTCGCCCAGCCGGGCGTCGTCGGCGGTGGAGAGGCTGGAGAGGTCGTCGCGCTGGCGCAGCAGCGCCTCGCGCTCCTGGCCCAGCGCCTCGGCCTGCGCCTTCAGCCCCTCCACCTCGCCCGCCTGGGCGCGGGTGCGCTCGGCGATCTGCTCCAGCTCGCGCTGGGCCGCCTCCACCGACACCTCGGAGACGCGGGCCGCGCTCGCCAGCTCGTGCTCGCGGCCGGAGAGGTCGGCCAGCCGCGCCTCCCCCTCGGCCAGCCGCCCGCGGTCGGCCTCGGCGGTGGCCTCCAGCTCGGCGAGGCGCGCCGAGAGCTCGGCCTCCTCGGCGCGGCGCTCGCCGTGGCGCTCCTCGGCGGCGCGGCGGGTGGCGGTCAGCTCCAGGTAGCGGGCGGCGGCGGCCCGCAGCTCCAGGTCGCGGATCTCGGCCTTGAGCGCCTTGTACTTCTCGGCGCGGCGGGCCTGGCGGTTGAGGCTCTCGAGCTGCTTGCCGAGCTCCTGCACGATGTCGGCGACACGCGTCAGGTTCTGCTGCGTCGCCTCCATCTTCCGCTCGGCCGCCTCGCGCCGCTTCTTGTACTTGGTGATGCCGGCGGCCTCCTCGATGATGGCGCGCCGGTCCTCGGGGCGGGCCGAGACGATCTGGCCGATGCGCCCCTGCTCGACGATGGAGTAGGCGGTGCGGCCGATGCCCGAGCCGAAGAAGATGTCGTTGACGTCGAGGAGCCGGGCCTGGACGCCGTTGACGAGGTACTCCGACTCGCCGGAGCGGTAGAGGCGGCGGCCGACCGTGATCTCGCCGAAGCCCTGGTAGGCGGGCGGCAGCTCGCTCGGCCGGTCGTTGACAAAGGTGAGGGTCACCTCGGCGACGGAGAGCGGCGGCTTCGACTCCGAGCCGTTGAAGATCACGTCCTCCATGGAGCGGCCGCGCAGCTGGCGGGCCGACTGCTCGCCGAGGACCCAGCGGATCGAGTCGGCGACGTTCGACTTGCCGCAGCCGTTCGGGCCGACGACGCCGGTGACGCCGTCGTCGAAGACGATGACCGTCTTGTCCATGAACGACTTGAAGCCGACGACGTCGAGCCGCCTGATTCGCATGGTCGACGGCGATATCACGTCCCATGGGGCGTTTCAATGGCAAGCCGTTGATCATGCAGGGGTTTTGACCTGATCAGGGACGGTCCCGCCGCCGCCCGCCGCGAATTCGCCCATGATGTCGACGCGTTACGTGACGTGACGTGTATCGTCACGGGCGACCCGTTTTTCCCTCACCGCCCGGCAGCGACTAGACTCTCCGCCCGATGCGCCTCCTCGGCCCGCTCCTGCAGAAGATCCTCGCCGCCGTCGTGCTCGCCCAGCTGGTGGCCTGGTGGATGGCGGCCGGCGTCTTCCCGCTCTCGCCGGCCCAGGTCGCGGCGATGCGGCCGGTCTTCGCCGCCGGGGCGGTGGCGCAGTGCCTCCTCGTGGCGCTCGCCGCGGCGCTCCTGACGCGCCCGCTGCGGCGCGCCCTGGCGCTCGAGGCGCCGCTCCCGGCCGCCGCCGGCCGCGCCGTGGCGGCGGCGGCCTACCGGCTGCCCGACCGGCTCTCGGCGGCGGTGCTGCTCGCCGGCGCGGCCTTCCTCGGCCTGTGCGTCGCCGTCATGCAGCGGCTCGGGGTGCCGGTCGACATCTCGGCGGCGGGCGCGGGCGTCGGCATCGCCGCCACCATCCTCGGCGCCATGGCGGTCTACACGCTCGCCGCCTCGGCGGCGGCCCGCGTCCTCGAGCGGCTCGGCCCGGGCGTCGAGGTGGCCGTGCGCGGCACGGTCCGCGGCAAGATCCTCGTCGTCGGCTTCGGCCTCAACACCATCGCGCTGCTCCTCTTCGCCGCCACCGGCTACGTCCGCTACCGCGCCGACGTCGACCGGGAGTACGTGGCCGCGGCCGAGCGGGCACAGCGGGCCGCGCTCCTCACCACCGGCGAGAAGGCCGACCCTGAGCTGGCCGAGCACGTCTGGCTCGTCACCTCGGCCCCGACCGCGCTCGTCGGCCCGGGCGGCGGCGTGGTGGCGCGCTTCGGCGGCGCCGACGTCCCCTTCGACCGCGCCGGCGACGCCCCCGGCGTGCGGCGCGAGGAGCGCGGCTGGCTCGTCTCGACCCGCGCCCCGGGCGGCGCCCTGGTGACGAGCTGGCTGCCGGAGGAGCCGCTGCGCGAGCGGCGCCGCACCTTCTGGTACGCGCTCGCCTCCACCGGCCTGGTGGTCTACCTGGCGGCGGCGGCGCTCGCCTGGATGGCGGCCCGCTCGATCACCATCCCCTTCCGCTCGCTGGGCCGGGCCGCCGACCAGATCGCCGCCGGCGACCTGACGGTGAGCCCGCCCTCCGTCTCGCAGGACGAGGTGGGGCTGCTGGCCGCCGACTTCCGCCGCATGGCCCAGGGGCTCAAGGCGCTCGTGGTCGACGTCCGCTCGGCCAGCGCCAACGTCTCGGAGGGCGCCCGCGAGGCCGGCGGCATCGGCGAGCGGGTGCGCACCGGCGCGCTCGGCCAGCACCAGGGCGTGGTGGCGGTGCAGGCCGCCGTCGGCGCCATGGACGAGTCGGTGTCGCTCGTGTCGCGCGGCGTGGGCGCGCTCTCCGACTACGTGGCCGCCACCACCGCCGCCGTCGGCGAGATGGCGGCGGCGCTCGAGGAGATCCGCAAGAAGGGGGCGGAGCTCGACCGGACCATGGGCACGGCGCTCGGCGACGTCGAGAGCCTGGCCGGCGCCGGCCGCGAGGCGGAGGCCACGCTGGGCGAGCTGGAGGGGCTCGCCAGCCACGCCGGCGGCACGCTCACCGCGGTGAAGATCGCGGTGGCGGCGCTGGAGCGGGCGGCGGGCGAGAGCGAGGCCAACGCGGCGCTGGTGGCCGAGATGGCGGAGCGCTCCGGCGGCGTCGTCGAGGAGACGGTGCACGGCATCGAGACCCTGCGCGCCGCCGTCTCCGACGCCCACCGGCGCGTCAGCGCGCTGGGGCGCCGCTCCGACGACATCGACCAGGTGGTCGACTTCATCTCCGAGGTGGCCGGGCGCACCAACCTGCTCTCGCTCAACGCCTCCATCATCGCGGCCCAGGCCGGCGAGCACGGCAAGGCCTTCGCGGTGGTGGCCGAGCAGATCCGCGACCTGGCCGCCCAGATCGCCCGCTCCACCAAGTCGATCGGCGACATCATCCACGCCGTGCGCGAGGACGTGGAGGCCACCGCCGCCCTCATCGACCGCGGCGACGCGCTGGCGGTGGAGGGGGTGCAGCTGGCGCGCAACTCGCTCGAGGCGCTGGCCCAGATCCAGCGCACCACCGCCCAGGGGCGCGAGACGGCCGGCGCCATCCGCGCCTCGGTGGAGGCCCACGCCAGCTCCTCGCGCGAGGTGGCCCACCTCGTCGAGTCGGTGACCAGCGGCTCGCGCGCCGTGGCGGCGGCGGTGCAGCTGGTGGGCCGCTCGGTGGCGGCCGTCGGCTCGGTCTCGCGCAGCGTCAACGCGCTCGCCGAGCAGGTGTCGCTGGCGCTGGAGGATCAGGCCGGCCAGGGGCGGCGCCAGATGGAGAGCCTGTCGCGGCTGGAGCGGATGATCGCCGACATCACCCGCGCGGTGGAGAACCACAACGCCGCCACCCGCCGGGTGCGCGACGCGCTCGGCCACCTCTCCCGCACCGCCGGCGATCACGAGGCGGCGGTGGAGGGGCTCTCGGGCGTCTCCGAGCGGCTCGGCTCGCGCGCGCGGGCGCTGGCCGAGCGGATCGACCGGTTCAAGGTCTAGCCGCCGGCGGCCGGCCGCACCTGCGGGTGGCCCAGGCTCCCGAAGAGCTGCAGCTGGTAGGCGCCGTCGCGCCCCTTCGACCCGGCCAGCGCCGCGTCGAGGAGCGACTTGAGCGGGCGGACCTCCGGCTTCGCCGCGAAGGCGTCGCTGAGCTTGAAGGAGAGCTTGCCGAAGACCGGGGCGTACTCGAGCCGCGGCTGCACCATGAAGTAGAGCCCCTCGCCGGAGAGCTCGGCGTCGCCGCCGGTGGCGGCGAGCTTCTCGAAGGTGCCCTTGCCCCCCTCCACCTTGAGCGCCGCGGTGACCTGGCCCAGGGCGACCTTGGGGAGCGTCAGCCCCACCGCCATGCCGGCCACGGGCAGCGTGCCGCCCGCCAGCCCGGCGTCCTTGACGGCGAGGTCGAGCCGCCCCTCGGCCTTGGCCTTCTCGTCGGCCGGCAGGACCAGGCGGCCCGTGCCCGAGACCACGCCGGCCAGGTCGACGCCGGCCGCCTTGCGCAGCGGCACCGCCTGGGCGAGGTCCAGCCCGTCGACCTTCAGGTCCACGGCCTGCGGGCCGGCGCCGAGGTCGAAGGCGCCCCGCACCCGGCCGTCGTAGAGCCGCGCGTCGAAGGCCAGGCGGCGCCGGCCGAGCAGCAGCTGCCCCACCGCCAGCGTGGCGTCGATCCGCTCCACCGGGATGGTGAGCCCCTCGCGGTCCTTGAGCGTCACGTCCTTCAGCGCCACGCCGACGAGCCCGGCCGGCCCGGCCTCGGCGGCGTTCACCTGCCAGCCGCGCTGCGCCGCCTCGAGCACCAGCCGCTCCTTCACCGCCTCGGCGGGGAAGGTCTGGCGCAGGGCGAGGAGCAGCGCCGCGGCGAAGAAGGCGCCGTAGAGGAGGCGCGGCTTCCAGACGGTCCAGTCGACGGAGATGCGCTTCACGCGAGGCTCCTAGCCCTTGATCTGGTAGGTGGCGACCACCACGGTGGCGTCGACCAGCTTCGGGTCGTCGGTGCGCGTCGCGAGGCGCAGCCGGCGCACCTTGACGAACCCCTGGCTCCGCTCCAGCCCCTGGAGCAGCCGGGCCAGGCGCGAGAGCTCGATGCGCGGCAGGTTCACCTCGACGCTCTCCTCGGTGACGCCGTCGAGCTCCACCGGCGCGCCGGAGGGGCGCAGGTCGGTCACCTCGACGCCGAGGGTGGTGCCGGTCTGCGAGACGTGGCTCATGAGCTGCACCGGCGGGCCGCGCAGCCTGGCCTGCATGGCGGCCCGCTCGGCCTGCACCTGGCGGTAGCCGCCGGCCAGCGCCGCCACCTGCCCCAGCGCCCGCGTCTTCTCGTCGATGCGCGCCTCGCGGGCCCGCACGCCGGCCTGCAGCTGGAAGGCGACGAGGAAGACGACGAAGAGCGCGATGGCCAGCCCCGCCAGCGAGACCATGACCCGCTCGCGCGGGGAGAGGCGGCTGGCCCAGGCCTCGAGGTCGGCGCTCACCTGCTTCCAGAGCTGCTTCAGCCGATCCATGTCACTCCCCTCCCTGCGGCACGCGGTCGCCGCAGCTCAGCGCCGCGTCCACCGAGAACTCGAACTTGGCGTCGGAGCCGCGCTTGCGCGCCCCGCCCGAGCGGGCGTCGGCGAAGCAGCGCGAGGCCTTCAACGCCGAGACGATCCGGTCGACGTTCTCGGCGGCGTCGGTCGTCCCCTGCAGGTGGAGCTTCTTGTCGGTGATGTCGATCCGGTCGTAGCGGAGCGACAGGCCCGGCGGGATGCGCTGCGACAGCTCGCCGATCACGTCCACCGCCGAGACCTTGGGGATGGCCGCGCCCGGGATGCCGCGCCCGCGCAGCGCCGAGAGCGCCTCCTCGGGGTTGGCGAAGCAGCGCTTCAGGATCTTCTCCTCGGCGTCGCAGAGCGCCCGGTCGAGCGCCTGCTCGTGGCGGGCGAGCGCGAAGACCTTCACCCCGGCCGAGGCGACGGCGAGGAGCAGCACCAGGCCTGCGTAGGCGGCGAGCCGCGCCACCTTGCTCTTCAGGTGCTCGAAGTCGCGGGTGTAGGCGACGTCGCCGCGCCGCAGGTTGAGGCGCGAGGCGCGCCCGCCGAGGTGGCCGCGCAGCGCGGCGGCGAGCGCCAGCGCGAGGCCGGGCGCCTCTGCGGCGGGGAGCTGCTGGCCGGCGGCGCCGGCGAGGGCGAGCGGCACGACCGGCCCCTCCACCTCGACGGCGAGCAGCTCGGGGAGGTCGGCGAGCCCCCCCAGGCCGCC
>DASTGK010000206.1:0-5541 GCA_035719085.1 Anaeromyxobacteraceae bacterium | reverse complement strand
GAAGTGCTCGTAGGCGGCCAGCTTCAGCGCCCGATCGGCGATGCCGACCACCGGGTGGAGCCGGACGCCGAGCTTGCCGTAGAGGGCGTCGCCGTCGTCCACCAGGATGGGCCAGGCGACGCCGGCCTCCGCCACCACCTCGCGCACCTCGGCGGCGCTCCAGGAGTCGGAGACCACGCCGACGAAGCGGACCGGCTTGCCGGCCAGCTCCTTCTCGATGGCAGCGAGGTCCTTGAGCGCGTCGAGCGAGTGGTCCTGGTGCGGCCGGAAGAAGACGAAGACGCTGGCCGCCGCCTTCCTCGAGAGGAGCTCGGCCTTGGGGCCGGCCAGGGTCCGCAGCGCCGGGTTCTCCAGCTGGTCGCCGACGGCGACGTTCGAGAAGGCGTGCGCCGCCACCGGCCAGGAGGCGCCCAGGAGCGCCCCCGCGACCACCCAGGCGAGGAGGGGCCGGCGGCGGACCGTCACGCGCGAGGCCCTACTTCGGCGCCGAGCTGGTGAGCGTCTTGTTGTTGTAGGTCTTCGTCTCGTGGCAGGTCTTGGCGCAGGACCCGCCGTTCGGCAGCTTGGTGTAGTTGATCTTCAGCATCCAGTTCTTGGGGCCGTACGGGACGCCCTCGCGGATGTGGTGGTCCTGCTTCGAGGCGTGGACCTCGTGGCAGGCGCGGCAGGTCCGGCCGCGCTCCTTGTGCACGTGGACGTAGTGCAGGTTGCGCGAGCCGTCGCGGAAGCCGGTGAGCGTGGTCGTCTCCTCGACCGAGACCACCTTGTCGTTGTGGCAGCCGTAGCAGAGCGCGTAGTTCTTGGTCTCGTACGGTGCGTAGAAGGTCGACGGGTAGGGCGCGACCAGCAGGCGGAAGTTGTCGCCGCCGTGGGTGCGGTGGCAGGCGGAGCAGTCCTTCGCCTTGACCGGCTCGTGCCAGACCTTGTTGTCGGCGAGCCAGGACTTGTAGTTGGTCATCTGCCGGCCGTCGTCCGCCATCATGCCGTCCTTCGAGTGGCAGTTGACGCACAGGTCGAAGGGCAGCTGGATGAGCAGCTTCTCGACGTTGGCGGCGTGCGGGTTGTGGCAGTTGGAGCACTTCTCGCCGGTGGTGACCGCGGCGTGCCGCACCTTGGCGTTGGCGATCTGCTCCTTGATGCCCTTGTGGCACCCGGTGCACATCTCGACCATCTCGCCGCCGAGGAGCTTGCGCTCGGTGGCGTTGTGCGGGTTGTGGCAGTTGGTGCAGGTCTCGACGGCCGGCACGTGCTTGAACTTGCGGGCCATGATCCCCTGGAACTCCTCGTGGCACGAGAAGCAGTTCTCGTTCACCGAGGTGGTGATCGGTCCGGGGTTGGCGCGGTCGTTCCGTTCGTGGCAGACGGAGCAGTCGCCGGCCTCGTAGGGGCCGTGCGACCACTTCACGTTCGGGCCAGGCGGCAGCGGCGCCACCGCGAGGCCGCGCCGCGTCTCCTTCTTCTTCACCTCGGTCTTGAGCGGCGCCGCCGAGGCCGACAGCGCCACCAGGAAGGCCGGGACGACGAGAAGCCGCGTGAGCTTCGAGAGCCGCTTGGTCATTTCGGTTCGCTCCGAGGGGACGTCAGCGCGGGCCGCTCCCCCACCCCTTGTGGACCGCGTGTGCGCGAATCCTACGCCCGGGGGGGGGTCAGGTGGCCTTGATCGTGGACAACCGGTGTCGAGAAACGGGTCGTTCTTCGCCGTCCGCGACCCCATGTCGCAGGCAGTGGGTCCACCTCGGACGCCAGCCTACAACAGGAGCTTCTTCTTGGCCGAGTTGTGCGGGTTGTGGCAGCCGGTGCACTCGCCCTTGATCGGGTGGTTCTTCCCCTTGCCGATCCGGACCGGCGCCGAGCCGCCGAACTCGTCGTGGCAGGCGAGGCAGGTCTCCTTGGTCACCGCCGCGCGGCCGGGGTTCTTGGCGTCGGCCCGCTCGTGGCAGGTGTCGCACGCCCCCTGCTCGTAGGGGCCGTGGACCACCAGCGCCTCGCCCTTGGGCAGCGGGGCGAGCCGCGGGTTGGCGGCGGCGGCGGGGCCGGCCGCGAGGGCGAGCAGGGCGGCGAGGACGGTGGCGGCTGCGGGTTGGTGCATGTCGTGGTGCTCCGTTTCGGCGGGTCACGGCGACCCGAGGTGAGTCGATATCGCCTCTGGTCTTGACGCAGCCGGCTGGCCCCGTCAAGAAACGGCGCCGCGACTCCACGCCGCGCCGGTGCGTCGCACACGCCCTTGCAGACGGCGGGCCACGGCGCGGTATTCGCCCGCCCGGCGCCGGGCCGAAAACTTGCCAGGGTGCGTTTCTGGGGCACATTCGACCATCGGGCGATACCGCCCGGAAGCGGTCCCTCGGGGCCCCTATGGGAGCGGCGGCGGTGGCGGGTCGGAACCGGCGGACGGTGGACAGGGATCCTGCGGAGGCGCGGCGTCGGCTGGCGCGCCTCGTGGCCCTCGTCCTGCCCTCGGCGGTGGCGCTCGCGCTGCTCGGCGGCGCGGCCTTCGCCACCTGGAAGGTCGGCGTGAAGGGCGACCTCCTGCGCATCCGCGAGCTCCGCTTCTCCGGGCTGTCGCAGGTGACCGCGGCGGAGCTGACCGGCCTCTCGCCGGTGCGCCCCGGCGACCACCTCCTCCTCTCCGATCTCGACGGCATGGCGCGGGCGCTGCGGCGCAACCCCTGGGTCGCCTCGGTGGAGATCCGGCGGCGGCTCCCGCCGGCGCTGGAGGTGGCGGTCACGGAGCGGCGCGCGGCGGCGCTCGTGGACCTCGGCGGGCTCTACCTCGTCGATCCGGGCGGCCAGGTCTTCAAGCGGGCCGCGCCCGGCGACGGGCTCGACCTGCCGGTGGTGACGGGGCTGACGCGCGAGGAGCACGCCGAGCGGCGCGACGAGGTGACCGCCATCCTGCAGGCGGCGCTGGCGCTGCTCGACCGCTGGCGCGAGGCCGGGCTCGACCGGCGCGTGCCGGTCTCGGAGATCCACGTCGGCGCCGACCTGGGGGTGACGGTCTACGCCGGCGAGGAGGGGACGGAGATCCGGCTCGGGCAGGGCGACCTGCCCGCCAAGCTGGACCGGCTCGGGCGCGTGCTCTCGGCGCTCGAGGCGGACGGGCGGAGGGCGGAGGTGCTCCACCTCGACAACCGGCGGCACCCGGACTGGGTGGCCGTGCGGCCGGCGGGGCGGAGTGGTGCGGTGGACGGCCGGGGTCCGAGAGGGCCCTAGCGAGGACGGCGGGGCGTGGGCGCGGGGCGCCGCTCGCCCGGAGGTGAGTCATGGCGAAGAACGGGGACATCCTGGTCGGGCTCGACATCGGCACGACCAAGATCTGCGCCATCGTCGGCGAGGTGAGCGACGAGGGCATCGACATCATCGGCATCGGGACGCACCCGTCGAAGGGGCTGCGCAAGGGCGTGGTGGTCAACATCGACGCCACCGTCGCCTCGATCAAGCGCGCCATCGAGGAGGCCGAGCACATGGCGGGGTGCGAGATCACCACCGTCTACACCGGCATCGCCGGCGGCCACATCAAGGCGTTCCCCTCGCACGGCGTGGTGGCGGTGAAGGACAAGGAGGTCCGCCCCCAGGACGTCGACCGCGTCATCGACCAGGCCAAGGCCGTCGCCATCCCGCTCGACCGCGAGGTCATCCACGTCCTGCCGCAGGAGTTCGTGGTCGACGACCAGGACGGGGTGAAGGACCCCATCGGCATGAGCGGCGTCCGGCTCGAGGCCAAGGCGCTCATCGTCACCGGGGCCGTCTCCTCGGCGCAGAACATCGTCAAGTGCGCCCAGCGTACCGGCCTCAACGTCTCGGACATCGTGCTGCAGCCGCTCGCCTCGTCGCTCGCCACGCTCTCCGAGGACGAGAAGGAGCTGGGCGTGTGCCTCGTCGACATCGGCGGCGGCACCACCGACATCGCCATCTTCCACGCCGGCGCCATCCACCACACCGCCGTCATCTCGCTGGGCGGCAACCACCTGACGAACGACGTGGCGGTGGGGCTGCGCACGCCCACCCACGAGGCCGAGCGGATCAAGAAGCAGTACGGCTGCGCCATGGCCTCCATGGTCGACAAGGCCGAGACCATCGAGGTGCCGAGCGTGGGCGGCGGCGCCCCCCGCGTCCTCTCCCGCCACATCCTGGCCGAGATCGTCGAGCCGCGGGTGGAGGAGATCTTCATGCTGGTGCAGCACGAGATCCAGAAGTGCGGCATGGAGGAGCTGCTCGCCTCGGGCGTGGTCATCACCGGCGGCTCGACGCTGCTCGCGGGGATGCCGCAGATGGCCGAGGAGGTGCTCGGCATGCCGGTGCGCCACGGGATGCCGCGCCACGTGGGCGGGCTCGTCGACGTGGTGAAGAGCCCCATGTACGCCACCGCGGTGGGGCTCGTGATCTTCGGGGCGCGCCAGCAGGAGGGGAGCCCCTACTTCCGCATCCGCGAGGAGAACGTCTACCGCAAGGTCAAGAACCGCATGAAGGAGTGGCTGGGCGAGATCTTCTAGCCCCGGAGACCGCACATGATCGAGTTCACGGACAGGTCCGACGGGGACGGGGCGCGCATCAAGGTCATCGGCGTGGGCGGCGGCGGCGGCAACGCCATCAACACCATGGTGGCCGGCCGCCTCGAGGGCGTGGAGTTCATCGCCGCCAACACCGACGTGCAGGCGCTGGCCGCCAACAAGGCGTCGGTGAAGCTGCAGCTCGGCCGGACCGCCTCGCGCGGCCTCGGCGCCGGCGCCAACCCGGAGATCGGGCGGCAGGCGGCGCTGGAGAACCGCGAGCAGATCGAGGCGGCGCTGGCGGGGGCCGACATGGTCTTCGTCACCGCCGGCATGGGCGGCGGCACGGGCACCGGCGGCGCGCCGGTGGTGGCCGACATCGCCAAGCAGACCGGGGCGCTCACGGTGGGCGTGGTGACGAAGCCCTTCCTCTTCGAGGGGAACAGGCGGCGCAAGCACGCCGAGGCCGGGCTGGCCGAGCTCAAGGCCGCGGTCGACACCCTCATCGTCATCCCCAACCAGCGGCTCCTCTCGGTGGCCGGCGAGAACATGTCGCTGGCCGACGCCTTCAAGCGGGCCGACGAGGTGCTGCTCAACGCCGTGCAGGGCATCAGCGACCTCATCACCGTGCACGGCATCGTCAACGTCGACTTCGCCGACGTGCGCACCATCATGGCCGAGCAGGGCATGGCGCTCATGGGCTCCGGCCGGGCGGCCGGGGCGCGGCGCGCGGTGGAGGCGATGCAGGCGGCCATCAGCTCGCCGCTCCTCGAGGACGTCACCCTCGACGGCGCCACCGGCCTGCTCGTCAACATCACCGGCGGCTCGGGGCTGACCCTCCACGAGGTGGACGAGGCGGTCTCGATGGCCCACGCCGCGGCCGACCCGGAGGCCAACATCATCTTCGGCTCGGTCATCGACGAGCGGCTGGGCGACGAGGTGAAGATCACCGTCATCGCCACCGGCTTCGCGGCCCGCGACGCCGAGCGCCGCCCCGGCGCCGCCAAGGCCGTGGCCGTCCAGGTCCCGGCCGCGGCCGCCGCGCGCGCCGTCC
>DASTGK010000205.1:0-4104 GCA_035719085.1 Anaeromyxobacteraceae bacterium | reverse complement strand
GAGCCCGCCGCAGGCGGCCAGCGCCTGGGCGAGCGCGTCGCCGGGCCGGACACCGGCCGCTCGCGCCGCCGCGTCGCAGGCCACCACCCGTCCCTCCTCGACCACCGCCACCGGGCGCCCCGCGTCCGGCCGCTCGCGCCCCCGCGCCAGCCGCTGGAGCGGCAGCGCCGGCAGGTGGAGCGCCAGCACCCGCGCTCCCGGCTGCGGTCCGGCGCCCGGGCGGAGCTCGCGGCGAGCCTCAGGCCGCATGGACGCCTCCCGCCCGCGCCGGGCCGCCCACGCCGCCGAGCCGCCTGGCCCGGATCCGCCCCGCCTCGACCGCCAGGTCGAGCCGGACCACCGCCGGCGGCCGGAGCGGCGCGTCCAGCGACGAGAGCCAGAGCCCCGCCGTCCCGCCCTTCTCCGCCGCCGTCACCAACCGCCGCAGGGCGGCGTCGGCCCCGCGCAGCGGCCGGTCGAGCGCCAGGTCGACGGTCACCGCCGCGAAGGCGCCCGAGCCGAGCAGCGCCTCGGCCGCCCAGAGGGCCAGCCGGGCCCCCTCCTCGCCGCCCGGCGGCCGGACGATGAGGAGCCGCTCGAGGTCGACCCCCATGGCCGCCGCGGCCGGCGGGTAGAGCTCGGCGCGACCGTCGATCCAGGCGGCCAGCGCCCCGCGCCCCAGCCGGGCCACGACCGCGAGGGCGACCGCCGTCTTGCCGCTGGCCGGCCCGCCGCGCAGCTCGGCGAGCGCGCCGCAGGGGAAGCCGCCCGGCAGGAGCGCGTCGACCTCCGGGACGCCGGAGGGGAGCGCCCCGGTGCGCCGGGCCGGACGCCGCTCGATCCGGCGGATCTCGTCCCGCAGGCGCGCGAGGAGGTGCTGGTGCTGGGATCCCGAGGACATGCGTGGCGCTCCGGCGCGAACATACTGCCCGCATGTTCAGGTATCAAGCCGGTCTGACAGCGCTCGCGCTGGTGCCGCGAACGCGGGCGCGCCGGCGGCGCCCACCCTTCAGGGCGCCCTACCCGGCGGCCTTGGCCGCGCCCGCCTTCTCCTGCTCGGCGATCTCGGCGCGCACCTTGTCCATGTCGAGCGCCCGCACCTGCCGGATGAGGTCCTCGAGCGCCGCCTCGGGCAGCGCGCCCGGCTGCGAGAAGAGCAGCACCTTGTCGCGCAGGATCATGAGCGTGGGGATCGACATGATGTCGAACGAGCCGGCCAGCTCGGGCTGGGCCTCGGTGTTCACCTTGCCGAAGGCGATGTCCGGGTGCCTGGCCGCGACCTTCTCGTAGGTCGGCCCGAAGACGCGGCACGGGCCGCACCAGGGAGCCCACCAGTCGATGAGGACGATGCCGTCCTTCTCGACCTGCTGCTTGAAGTTCTCCTTGGTGATCTCGACGGTCGCGGTGCCCATGGTCCAGAGCCTCTCGGCGCCCGCCGTGGAGTCGGCCTCGCGGCGCCTGCACCCCGTCAGACCCGGTCGCCGCGCGAAGGATTCGCCGCGGCGGCGCCCCCGGGTGAGGGGTACCGAGGGGGGACTCTAACGGGCGGGCGAGCGCGGCGCCCGGATCGCGGACGCCGCGCCTCGCCGCCCCCCGACGTCGCCCTGGCCGACCCCACACCCGCGGCCGGGGCCCGGCGCCTCAGCGCGCCGGCGGGTACTTGTGCAGCTTGCGCTGCAGCGAGCGCCGGTGGATGCCGAGCCGGCGCGCCGCCTCCGAGATGTTGCCGCCGCAGTCGGTGAGCACCCGCTGGATGTGCTCCCACTCGGCCCGCGCCAGCGACGGCGTCTCCCCGGCCTTGGCCGCCGCGGTCTCCTTGCCGGCGAGCGCCGCCAGGATCTCGTCGGCGTCGGCCGGCTTCGGCAGGTAGCCGACCGCCCCCTCGCGCACCGCCTGCACGGCGGTGGCGATGGAGCCGTAGCCGGTCAGCATCAGCACCCGGGTCGACGGGTCCTGCGTGCGCAGCTCGCGCAGCAGGTCCAGCCCCGACATGCCCGGCATCTTCAGGTCGAGGACCGCCATCTCCGGCGACTCCCGCGCCACCTCCCGCAGCGCCTCCTCGGAGCTGCCGGCCGTCCTCACCTCGTACCCCCGCGTGCGGATGGCCTGCGCCAGCCGCTCTCGGAGCACCTCGTCGTCGTCCACCAACAGGATGCTGGGAAGCGTCTCCCGACCCACCTCGGCGGTGCTCATCGCTCGCTCCTCTCACCGGCCCCCGCGGCCGGCAGCTCGATGGTGGCCTCGGTCCCGCTGCCGGGACGCGAGGCGATGTGGAGCTCGCCGTCGAGCTGCTCGACGAGCGTCCGCGTGAGGAAGAGGCCAAGCCCCATCCCCTCCCCTGGAACCTTGGTCGTGAAGAACGGCTCGCCGATGCGCGCCAGCACGTCGGCGGGCATGCCGCGGCCGCGGTCGACCACCGTCATGCGCACGACGCCGTCCTCCACGGCGGCGCGGAGCGTGAGCGGCAGCCCGGGCCCGGACGCCTGCAGGGCGTTCTTGAGCAGCCCGCGCAGCGTGTCGGCGAGCGCCCTGGGCGGGCCCACCACCGCCGCCGCCTCGGCCCCGGCGCCCAGCTCGACCGTCACCCGCGCCCGCTGCACGAACCCCTCGAGCGTCGCCTCGATCCAGGCCGGGACGGCGAGCCGGGCCAGGGGCTCGCCGGCCGCCTCGCCCGCGTTGGCGCTCATCCGGTCGAGGATCTCGCGGCAGCGGGCCACCTGCTCCCGCACCAGCTGCAGGTCCTGCCGCACCTCCGGCGTCGCGCCCTCGGCGAGGGCGCGCTGCAGCTCCTTGGCCACCACCGCGATGGTCGAGAGCGGCGTGGAGAGCTCGTGGGCGGCGCCGGCGGCCAGCGTGGCGAGCGAGGCGAGCTTCTCGCGCCGCTCCACCAGCGCCTGCGCCTCGGCCAGCTCGCGCTCGCGCTCGGCCAGCAGCCCCGCCACGCGCCGCACGAAGTAGACGACGAAGGCGGCCGCGAGCGCGAAGGCCACCCACATGCCCTTCAGGTGGCTCTCCAGCATCTCCCGGTGCGTCATGGTGGTGGAGATGTGGTGGGCCGGCTCGCTCGCCTGCTCGTGCAGGTAGAGCGAGGCGAAGCTCGCCAGGCTGGCCACGAGCAGCGTCCAGGCCCAGCGGCGCGGCAGGAGCACCGCCGCCAGCGCCACGTTGACGAGGTAGAGCGTCGAGAAGGGGTTGGAGGCGCCGCCGGTCAGGTCGAGCAGGATGGTGAGCACCACCGCGTCGACGAGCATGACCGCGGCCACGAGCGCGTCGGTGACCTTGCCGGTGCGGGCCCAGGCGCCGAGCGCGGTGTTGCCCGCCAGCTCCACCAGCATGAGGCCGAGGAGCGTCGGGATGGGCAGCCCCACCTCGCTCCAGAGCTGCGCCGCGCCGACGATGACCAGCTGGCCGAGGATCGCCCACCAGTGAAGCTGGACGAGCCAGGAGAGGTTGAGCCGTCCCTGGTCCCGGCCGTCGCGCCGGCGCGCGCCCTTCCGCCGCGCGCTCGGGAGCGCCGTGGGGCTGGTCGCCGCGGCGACGATCTGGGTCGAGGAGACCGACATCTCGTACAGAACCGCACCCGAAGGTAGCACAACCCCACAGGGCCGCCGCAGGCGCGGCCACGTGTCGCATCGAGCGTCCCCCAGACGGCTGCGGCGGGGTTGCTTGACGCTTTTCCGCCTCGCCTCTAGCTTCGCCGGCCGAATGCGAGGCCGCCGCCGCACCGTCGCCAACGTGCTCGCCGAGGTGCTCTCCGGGAAGCCCGGCGCCAGGGAGGCGGCGCTGGCGGCCGCCTTCGCCGAGGCGTGCGGGCCGCGGCTGGCGCGCGAGGCCTCCTGCCGCGGCACCATGCGCGACGGCCGGATGCTCGTCGTGGTGCGCGACGCCGCCTGGGCCGAGCAGCTCGTGGCCCTGGAGGGCGAGATCGTACGCAAGGTGAACGAGCGGCTGCGGCGCGCCGCCGTGAGCGGGCTCGACGTGCGCGTCGGATCGGCCGGACGGTGATCCCGCCCCGCCCCGCCCTCGGCCTCCTCGCCGCGGCCGCGCTCCTCGGCGCGTGCGCCGGCGCGCCGCCGACACCCGCGCCGGCCCACCCGGCCGCTGCGCCGGGAGTCGCGCCGCCGC
>DASTGK010000204.1:0-7518 GCA_035719085.1 Anaeromyxobacteraceae bacterium | reverse complement strand
CAGCGGCTCTCGCGCCAGCTCATGGAGGAGCTGGCGAACCCGCCGGCGGCGGTGGCGGTCTGCGCCGAGGAGGCGCCGGCCATCGCGGCCGAGGTGGCGGCCGCCTCCGGCGTGGCGGTGGGGCGGACGAGCGATCGGCTCCGCAGCCCCGCCAACGCGCCGCGCCCCTGGGTCCGCCCGTTCCTCGCCGAGGCGGCCGGCCGGCCCGCCGCCGAGGCGCGGCCGGTGCTCGTCGACCTGGGCGACCGGATCGGCCTGCTCCGCCCGGTCGGCGTCGGCGCGCCGTGCCTCAAGTGCCACGCCGAGCCGGAGCGGCTCTCGCCGGGCGTGCGCGACGCCCTCACCGGCCGCTACCAGGCCGACGCCGCCACCGGCTACGCCGAGGGGGACTTCCGCGGCTTCTTCTGGGCCGAGGCGGCCAAGTAGGAGGCACCGTGCTCCGCGTCGGACGGTACGAGATCGCGAGCGTGCTCTCCGGGACCTTCGCCCTGGACGGCGGGGCCATGTTCGGCATCGTGCCGCGCCCGATGTGGGAGCGGCTCGTCCCGCCCGACGAGCGGAACCGCATCCGGCTGGCGCTGCGCTGCCTGCTCGCCGTCGACCGCTCGGCCGGCCGGGTCATCCTGGTGGACGACGGCGTCGGCACCAAGTGGGACGCCCGCTGGCGCGACCGCTACGGCGTCGACACCTCGGGCGGCGACCTCGAGGCCGCCCTGCGCCGCCACGGCGTGGCCCCCGGCGACGTCACCGACCTCGTCCTCACCCACCTGCACTTCGACCACGCCGGCGGCACCACCCGGCGCGACGCCTCGGGCGGGCTGGCGCTCGCCTTCCCGCGCGCCGTGCACCACGTGCAGCGGCGCGCCTGGCAGTGGGCCCACGCGCCGAGCGAGAAGGACCGGGGCAGCTTCCTCGCCGAGGACTTCGCGCTGCTGGCCCACTCCGACCGGCTCCACCTCGTCGACGGCGAGGAGGAGCTCTTCCCCGACGTCGAGCTGATCGTCGCCGAGGGGCACACCGTCGCCCAGCAGCTGCCCCGCTTCCACGGCGACGGCACGCACCTCACCTTCTGCGGCGACGTCATCCCGACCCACGCCCACCTGAAGCCGGGCTGGGTGATGGCCTACGACAACGACCCCGTCACCGCCATCGAGGAGAAGAAGGTGCTCCTCGCCGAGGCGCTGGAGGAGGACGGCGTCCTGGTCTTCGAGCACGACGCCGCCATGGCCGGCTGCCGCCTCCGCGAGGAGGAGGGCCGGCCCGTCTTCCGCGAGGCGGTCAGCCTCTAGGTTCCCCCGCACATGAACGAACCGATCGTCGAGATCACGCGCCGCGGCAGCGAGCGGCTGGCGAAGGGCCACCTCTGGATCTACCGGAGCGACGTGGCCAAGCCCCCCCGCGCCGACGCGGGCGACGTGGTGGCGGTGGTGGACGGCCGCCGCCGCTTCCTCGCCAAGGCCTTCTGGTCGGCCCGCTCGCAGATCGCGCTGCGGGTGGTGACCCGCGACGAGGAGCCGGTCGACGACGGCTTCCTGGCGGCGCGGCTCGCCTCGGCCCGGGCGCTGCGCGAGCGCGCCTTCCCGGGCGAGACCGCCTGGCGCCTGGTGCACGGCGAGGCCGACCTGCTGCCCGGCCTGGTGGTCGACCGCTACGGCGACGTGGCGGTGCTGCAGACGCTGGTGCCGGCCACCGAGCGGCGCAAGGGGCTCCTCGTCGAGCTGCTCGCCGCCGAGCTCGGGGTGCGGACGGTGGTGGAGCGGAACGACGTGCGGGTGCGCGAGCTCGAGGGGCTGGCGCAGGTGAAGGGGGTGCTGCGCGGCCCCGAGCCCGGCCCCATCGAGTACCGCGAGGGCGAGGTGCGGCTGCGCATCGACGTGCTGGCCGGCCAGAAGACCGGCGCCTTCCTCGACCAGCGCGAGAACCACGTCCGCGCCGGCGAGTACGCCTCCGGCCGCTGCCTCGACTGCTTCAGCTACGCCGGCGGCTTCGCTCTGCAGCTGGCGCGGCGCGCCGAGCGGGTCACCGCGGTGGAGATGCAGCCGACCGCGGCGGCGCTGCTGCGCGACAACGCCGCCTTGAACGGCACCGCCAACCTGGAGCTGGTGGAGCAGAACGCCTTCGACTACCTGCGCGACCGCTCCGAGGAGCCGCCGGCCTTCGACCTCGTGGTGCTCGACCCGCCGGCCTTCGCCAAGAACAAGGAGGCGCTCGCCGGGGCGCGGCGCGGCTACAAGGAGATCAACCTGCGGGCGCTGCAGATCCTGAAGCCGGGCGGCCTGCTCGTCACCGCCTCCTGCAGCTACCACCTGGCCGAGCAGGCGCTGGAGGAGCTGGTGCTCGAGGCGGCGCGCGACGCCGGCCGCGAGGTGCAGCTCCTCGAGCGGCGCGGCGCCGGCCGCGACCACCCGGTGCTGCTCGGCGTGCCGGAGACCCGCTACCTGAAGTGCCTGGTGGCCCGCGTCCCGTGAGGGACGGCGCCGCCCGCTCCCCGGTGGCGCCCACCGGCGGTAGATTCGCTCCCCACGCAGCGCCACACCGTCGGAGGTAGCGATCTGGCGATCCTCGAGAGCGACCTCGACCCCGCCGCCCGCGACGCCCTGGCCAAGAGCCCGCTCCTGGCGCGGCTCGAGCCGCGGGAGCGCGCCCTGGTGCTGGCCCACGCCGAGCTCCTGGTCGCCCCGCCGCGCACCCGCGTCCACGGCGACGCCGACGCCGGCCGCCACCTCTTCATCGTGGCCGCCGGCCGCGCCGTCTGGCGGCGCGAGCACCTGGCCCTGCGCCACCTCGGCCCGGGCGACCACTTCGGCGAGCTCTCGCCGCTCGGCGAGCGCCACCTCGGCGAGGTGGTCACCTCCGACACCGCCCTCACCGCGGCGCGGCTCGGCCCCGCCGGCTACGCCGCCCTCTCGCGCGAGGCGCCGGGCGTGGCGCTCTCGCTGGCGCTGGCGCTCGCCGACGGCCTGGGGCGCGAGGTGGCCCGCCTCTCCGAGGACGTGGGCACGCTGATGCGCGGCCGCACCGCGCCGCGCGCCGAGACGGTGCGGGTCTCGGTGCAGGGCGACGTGCGCGTGGTGCCGACCGGCACGCGGCTGCGGGCGCTCCTGCCGGCCGAGCAGGACGGCGCCCTCGTCGTGGCCGGGCTGCTCGGCTGCCGGCCGGTCTCGCTGCAGACCCCCATCTACGCCGACAGCACGCTGGCGCCGCTCACCATGGCCCACTGGGAGGGGCGCCAGATCTACGCCCAGTCGGTCGGGCTGCTGCTGCTCGAGGCGGCCCAGGCCGAGGCGCCGCTCCTGCGGCTCCGCCTGGGGCCGTCGCGCGGCACCGTCCAGGTGGTGCAGGTGGAGGGGGCCGCGGCCGGCGCCGCCGCCGACCTCGCCGGGCGGCTCGCCGCCGCCATGGAGGCCCACGCCGCCGCCGACGCCCCCTTCCGCCTCGAGTACTGGGGCACCGACGAGGCCATCGCCTGGTTCCAGCAGCGCGGCTGGACCGACGCGGTGAAGCTCCTGCGCATGCGGCGCCAGGCGACGGTGCGGCTCGTCTCCTGCGGCCAGTGCTACGCCCTCTCCATGGGGCCGCTCCTCCCCTCCACCGGCGCGCTGCAGGGCTTCTCGCTCGAGCCCCACCCCGAGGGGCTGGCGCTCCGGCTCGGGCCGCGCGACCCGCGCACCCGCGCCGGGCGGCGCGAGCCGCCGGCCGCGCCGGTGCGCGACCACCGCGACGACTCCGACGGCGACATGGCGGCGGAGCACCAGGCCTGGCTCGCGGCCATGGGGATCACCAGCGTCGGGGCGCTCTCCGAGGCCTGCGTCGACGGGCGGGTGGCGCAGCTCATCCGCGTGGCCGAGGGGTTCCAGGAGAAGCGCATCTCGCGCATCGCCGACCGCATCGCCGCCGCGCGCGACCGGATCCGGATCATCGCCATCGCCGGCCCCTCCTCGTCGGGCAAGAGCACCTTCATCGCGCGGCTCACCGTCCAGCTCCAGATCGACGGGCTCAACCCGGTGACCCTCTCGCTCGACGACTACTACGTCGACCGCGAGAAGACGCCGCGCGACGAGAAGGGGGACTGGGACTTCGAGGCGCTGCAGGCGCTCGATCTCGCCACGCTGCAGGACCACGTGCGGCGGCTGCTGGCCGGCGAGGCGGTGCGCACGCCGCGCTACGACTTCCTCTCCGGCCGCAGCGTGCCCGACGGCGGCCACGAGCTGCAGCTGCGCCCCGGCGACGTCCTCATGCTCGAGGGAATCCACGGGCTCGACCCGGCCCTGCTCGGCGCCATCCCGGCCCCGGGCGAGCTCTTCCGCGTCTTCATCCACCCGGCCACCACCCTCCCCTTCGACCGGCTCACCCGGGTGAGCGCCACCGACCTGCGGCTGCTGCGCCGCATCGTCCGCGACCGGCACCAGCGCGGCTACAAGGCGGCCGAGAACATCGCCCGCTGGCCCTCGGTGCAGGCCGGCGAGCGCGAGCACATCTTCCCCTTCCAGGCCGAGGCCGACGCGGTCTTCGACTCCTCGCTGGTCTACGAGCCGGCGGTGCTCAAGATCTTCGCCGAGCGCTACCTGCTCGAGGTGCCGCCCGACCACCCGGCCTTCCCCACCGCCCACCGGCTGCGCTACCTGGTCGACCGCTTCGTGGCGATCCACCCGGAGCACGTGCCCCCCACCTCCCTGCTGCGCGAGTTCATCGGCGGCGGCGGCTCCGGGTCCTGACATGGCCTTCTGGCGCTTCCGGCGGCGCGGGGCGGACGGGGCGACCGAGCAGCGGCTGCGGGCGCTGGTCGGCCAGGCGCCCAGCATCTTCTTCGTCATCGACCGGCAGGGGCGCGTCCTCATGGCCGAGGGGCGGCTGCTCAAGGCGCTCGGCCGGCGCGCCGGCTCCGACGTCGGCAGCTCGGTCTTCGAGCTCTTCAAGGACGTCGGCTGGGCGCTCGACGGCGTGCGCCGGGCCCAGGCCGGCCGCACGGTGACGGTGCGCGGCCCGGTGGACGACCGCTTCTACGAGGCCCGCTTCGCGCCGGTGCGCGGCGACGACGGCGCGGTGGTCGAGGTGGTCGGCATGGCCTCCGACGCCACCGAGCTGCACGGCGCCGAGGAGCGGCTGCGCCGCCAGGCCTTCCGGCTCGAGGCGCTGGCCGAGGCCTCGCGCGTCTTCGCCTCCGGCCTCGACTACCGGACCACGCTCGACACCGTGGCGCGCCGCCTCTCCGAGCTCATCGGCGACGGCGCCCTCATCCGCATGATCTCCGACGACGGCGCCTGGCTGGTGCCGGTGGCCGTCTACCACGACGACCCGGAGCGGGCCGCGCTGCGCAAGCGGATGCTGCAGGGCTCGCCGCAGCGGGCCGGCGAGGGGCTGACCGCGAGCGTGCTCGCCACCGGCCGGACGCTGCGGGTGGAGCACCTCACGCCCGAGTTCGTCCACGCCCGGATGAAGCAGGAGTACTGGGCCTACCTGGAGGGCGCCTCCTCGCTGCTCATCGCGCCGCTCATCCACCGGCGCCAGACGCTCGGCCACATCACGCTCCTGCGCGACCAGGGGCGCCCCGCCTACACCCACGAGGACGAGACGCTCCTCGAGGACCTGGCCCACCGCGCCGCCCAGGCCATCGAGAACGCCCGGCTCTACGGCCAGTCGCAGGCGGCGGTGGTGGCCCGCGACGAGTTCCTCTCCATCGCCTCGCACGAGCTGCGCACGCCGCTCACGGCGCTGCGGCTGGCGCTCGAGAACATGCGCCGGGTGGCGGCGCGCGAGGCGCAGGGGGCGCCCTCGGCCCACGTCGAGCGCGTCCTCGGCGCGGCCGAGCGGGCGGGCCAGCGGCTGGAGAAGCTGGTGGAGGCGCTGCTCGACGTCTCCCGCATCCACATGGGCCGGCTCGAGCTCGACGTCGAGGAGGTGGACCTCGGCGCGGTGGTCGCCGAGGCGGTCTCGGAGCTGGGCGACGAGCTGGCCCAGTCCGGCTCGACCGTGAGCGTCGTGGGCGAGCCGACCCTCGGCTGGTGGGACCGGCTGCGGCTCGGCCAGGTGGTGACCAACCTGCTCTCCAACGCCGTCAAGTACGGCGCCGGCAAGCCCATCGAGATCCGCTACGGCCTGCGCGAGGGGCGCGCCTGGCTCTGGCTGCGCGACCACGGCATCGGCATCGACCCGGCCGACCAGCGCCACATCTTCGAGCGCTTCGAGCGGGCCGTCTCCAGCCAGAACTACGGCGGCCTGGGGCTCGGGCTCTACATCGTGAAGCGGATCCTCGAGGCGCACGGCGGCTCGGTCGAGGTCGAGTCGGCGCCGGGCGAGGGGGCCGCCTTCACCGTGGTCCTGCCGCGGCGGCCGGCGGTGCCGGTGGAGCGCGACGAGGGGCCGGGCGAGGGGTGACCCCGCGGCGCGGACCGCTCAGAACCCCGCCGCCGGGAAGAGCAGCACCTCGTCGATGGTCGCGGCGCCGGCGAGGAGCATGAGCAGCCGGTCGAAGCCGACCGCCACGCCCCCGGCGTCGGGCATGCGCCCCACCGCCTCGAGGAAGGGCTCGTCGAGCGGCAGCACCGGCCGCCCGAGCCGGCGGCGCAGCGCCTGCTCCTCGAGGAGCCGGGCCCGCTGCTCGGCCGCGTCGTTCAGCTCGGTGAAGCCGTTCGCCAGCTCCAGGCCGCCGGCGTAGAGCTCGAACCGCTCGGCCCAGCGCGGGTCGGACGCCTTCACCCTGGAGAGCGCCGCCATCGAGGCGGGCCAGTCGACGAGGTAGGTGGGGCGCGTCCGGCCGAGGTGCGGCTCCACCAGGTCGAGCATGAGCCGGAAGAAGGTGTCGTCGAACGGCTCGCCGCCCGGCCCGGCGTCGTGGCCGGCGGCGCGGGCGGCGGCCCGCAGCGCCGCGCCGTCGCCCAGGCAGGGCGCCAGCTCCACCCCGGCGTGGCGCCGGAAGGCCTCCTCCACCGTGAGCCGCTCGAAGGGGGCGGTGAGCGCGATGGTCCGCCCGCCCCGCGCCACCTGCGGCGCGCCGGCCGGCGCCAGGTCGCGGGCCGCCGCCTCCACCAGCCGCTCCAGGTCCTCCATGATGCCCCGGTAGTCGGTCCCGGCCCGGTAGAACTCGAGCATGGTGAACTCCGGGTTGTGGGTGGAGGAGACCTCGCCGTTGCGGAAGACGCGCGAGAGCTGGAAGACCCGCTCGAACCCCTCGGCGAGCAGCCGCTTCATGGCGTACTCGGGGCTGGTGATGAGCCAGAGCGGCCGGGGCGCGCCGCCGCCCTCGGGGACGAAGGGGGCCAGGAACGGCGAGAGGTGCGGCTCCATGCCGGGCGCCGGCACGAGCGAGGGCGTCTCCACCTCCTCGTAGCCGAGGGCGCCGAGGGCGCGTCGGGTCTCGGCGGCGAGCCGGGCGCGGGCGCGGGCCATCTCACGGCGGGGCGGCGTCGTCATGGCGCGAGTCTACCGCCTTGCGGCGCGGCGCCGGCGCCGGTGTACCATGCGCGCCTCGTGAGAACGCCCCTCGCCCTCGCCCTCCTCGCCCTCGGCGCCGCCTGCGCC
>DASTGK010000203.1:0-2649 GCA_035719085.1 Anaeromyxobacteraceae bacterium | reverse complement strand
ACCCCCGCACCCGTCGCCCACGCCTCGACGTCCGCCACCCACCCTGCGGCTCCGCCCCCGCGCGCGTCCGCGGCGCAAGGGGCGACGCTCGCGGTCCACGTCCGCCCGTACGCGCAGCGCGCGCTCCTCGACGGGGTGGAGGTCGCGCGCGGAGAGCAGGTCGTCCGCTTCTCGCTCGCGCCGGGGAAGCCGCACCTCGTGCAGATCGAGCACGCCTGCTGCGCTCCCTTCGTCCGCCAGATCACCGCGGAGGAGGCGGCGCGCATCGGCGAGCTGCGCGTGCCGCTCGAGCCGCGCCCGGCCCGGCTCCGGGTCGAGGGCGATCCGGCCACCCGCGTCTACGTCGAGGGGCGGCTGGCCGGCACCGCCGGCGAGTCGCAGCGCGCCCCGCTCGCCGTGCCGGTGCCGCCGGGCGGCGAGAACCCCTACGAGGCGTCGGTGCGGCTGACCCTCGAGCCGCCGGGCGGCGCGCCCCGGACCATCCAGGTGAAGCTGCGCGCCGGCGGGGAGCTGGCGGTGGCCGCCCCGGCCGCGGAGGCCACCCCGTGAACGTCGCCGTCTCCCTGCTGCTCGCCCTGGCGCTCGCGGCGCCCGCCGAGCTGAAGCGGGCCAAGGACCGCTTCGAGTTCGGCGCCTTCGCCGACTGCGCCGGCACGCTGCGCCAGTGGCTCGCCACCGACCCCGTGCTCACCGACGAGCAGGCGGTGGACGCCTGGCGGATGCTCGGCATCTCCGAGTACCACCTGGGCGACCAGGCCCAGGCGCGCGCCGCCTTCGTCAACCTGCTCTCCTACGATCCGGAGTTCGCCCTCGACGCCTTCCTGGTGCCGCCGGCCATCGTCGACTTCTTCGACAAGGTGAAGAAGGAGCACGAGCCGGCCCTGGCGCCGCTGCGCGAGCGGCGGCGCGAGCTGCGCGAGCAGCAGCGGCTGGCCGAGGAGGCCAAGCGGCGGCTGCTCGCCGAGGAGCAGGCGCGCACCGGGCCGCCCACCAAGCTGGTGCGGGTGCAGGAGCGGGTCTACCTGTTCAACTGGCTGCCGCTCGGCGCCGGCCAGTTCCAGAACGGCGAGAAGGCCAAGGGCACGGCGCTCGCCGCCGGCCAGGTGGTGGCCGGCCTCGTCAACCTGGGGGCCATCTTCGCCCACAACCAGATCGCCGACGACCGCTCGCGCCTCTGCACCTCGAGCCAGCCCGGCTGCTCCCGGCCGCCCTACACCGACTCGGATCGCCTCCTCCTCGGCCGGCTCGAGGCGGTCAAGTACGTCTCGGCGGCGCTCTTCTGGGGGCTCTACGGCTACGGCGTCTGGGACGCCCACCGGCACTTCGTCCCCATCGTCGAGACCGAGATCGGGCCGGCGGGCAAGCCGAGCGGCGTGAAGCTGGGCGTCGAGGGGAGGTTCTGATGGCCACCCTCATCGTGCGCGGGCCGGACGGCGCCGAGCGGAAGGTCGCCCTCTCGAAGCGCATCACCACGGTCGGCCGCGATCCGGAGAACGACGTCGCCGTGTCCGACCCGGCGCTGCCCGCCACCGCGCTCCACCTCCACTTCGACGGCCACGCCTGGGACGCCGCGGCCCACGACGGCGCCGCCATGACCGTGAACGGCCGCAAGCGCGGGGCCTGGCGGCTCGGCCCGGGCGACCGGATCCGGATCGGCGCCACCGAGCTCCTCTTCGACCCGGCGCCGCGCACGCCGCCCCCGGCCGCCGCGCCGCCGCAGGCCGGCCAGCGGCTCGTGGCCCTCGACACGCTGGTGCGCTTCTCCGAGCGGCTGCTGGGCGCCACCGACCTCAACCGGCTGCTCGACGAGCTGCTCGACGCGCTCGTCGAGGTGACGCAGGCCGACAAGGGCTTCCTCATCCTGCTCGAGGACGGGGAGATGACGGTGCGGGCGGCCCGCAACGTGGCCCGCGAGACCATCGAGGAGGCGGTGAGCCGCGTCTCCGACAGCATCGTGCGCCGCGTCGTCGAGACCGGCCGGCCGCTCGTGGTGGCCGACGCCCTCCACGACGCCGAGTGGTCGGGCTCCACCTCGGTGGTGGACCTGAAGCTCTGCTCGGTGATGTGCGCCCCGCTGAAGGAGAAGGGCGAGGTCTTCGGCGTCATCTACCTGGGCAACGACAACGTGGTCTCGCTCTTCGACGAGCGGGCCCTCGAGCCGCTGACCGTCTTCGCGGCGCAGGCCTCGCTCCTCGTCCAGAACGCCCTCCTGCTCGACTCCCTGCGGCGCGAGAACGTGGCGCTGCGCGAGGCGGTCACGACACGGCAGTACGGCGACCTGGTCGGCTCTGGCGCCTCCATGCGCGAGGTCTTCCGGCGCATCGAGAAGGTGGCCTCCACCGACATCTCGGTGCTCGTCACCGGCGAGACCGGCACCGGCAAGGAGGTGGTGGCCCGCGAGATCCACCGCCGCTCGCCGCGCGCCGCCGGTCCCTTCGTGGCCGTCAACTGCGGCGCCATCCCGGAGAGCCTGCTCGAGTCGGAGCTCTTCGGCCACGTCCGCGGCGCCTTCACCGGCGCGGTGGCGAGCCGCGTCGGCCGCTTCCAGGCGGCCAGCGGCGGCACGCTCTTCCTCGACGAGATCGGCGAGATGCCGCCGGCGCTCCAGGTGAAGATCCTGCGGGCGCTGCAGGAGCGGGCCGTCACCCG
>DASTGK010000202.1:0-3062 GCA_035719085.1 Anaeromyxobacteraceae bacterium | reverse complement strand
GGACAGACCGAGCCTGTGCACTTTGCCGATCACGGCATTGCGGGTCACATTGCCGAGCTCTGCCGCGATCTGGCTGGCCGAGAGTCCGGCCTCCCAGAGCTTCTTAAGCTGCTCGACGCGATCAGCTGCAGCGGCTCGCCGGCGAGGTGGTCCGGCCCGCGCCCGGGCAGCGGCGCGCCCTGCGCAAGGCGCTCCTCAAGCGGGAGCACGACGCCCGCAAGGCGCGCGACGAGGAGCGGCGCGAGGCCACCGGCATCCGCCAGCTCCGGAGCGCGCCCGTCTTCGAGACGCCGCGGCCGGCCCTCCCGCGCCCCGGCTCCGACGCCTCCGGCTGGTGGCCCGCCCTCCCCGCCGCGGCGCCGGCCGGCTTCCCGGACGCGGGCGAGGGGCCCACCCTCGACGAGCCGCGCAAGTGCTACGTCTGCAAGCGCCCCTACCGGCGGCTCCACCGCTTCTACGACCAGCTCTGCGGCCCGTGCGGCGACGAGGGGCTGCGGCGCCGCACCGCCTCGGTCGACCTGCGCGGCCGGGTGGCGCTCGTCACGGGCGCCCGCGTCAAGATCGGCTACCAGGCGGCCATCCTGCTCCTGCGGGCGGGGTGCGCCGTGGTCGCCTGCACCCGCTTCCCGCGCGACGCCGCCGCCCGCTACGCCCGCGAGCCCGACTTCGACGCCTGGAAGGAGCGGCTCACCATCTACGGCATCGACCTGCGCCACACCCCGAGCGTCGAGCTGCTCTGCCAGCGGCTCGACGCCACGCTGCCGCGGCTCGACTTCCAGCTCCACAACGCCTGCCAGACGGTGCGCCGCCCGCCCGGCTTCTACGCCCACCTGGTGGACGGCGAGCACGGGCCGGAGGAGGCGGTGCCGCCGGCCCAGCGGCCGCTCCTCGCCGGCTGGGAGGCGCTGCGCCGCGAGCACGCCGGCCACCGGCCGGCCGCCGGCGTGACCCGCCCCGCCCTCCTGTCGCAGGCCGCCAGCGACGCCGACCTCCTGCTCGGCGATCACGCCTCGGTGGAGCTCTTCCCGCGCGGGCTGCTCGACCAGGACCTGCAGCAGCTCGACCTGCGGGCCCACAACTCCTGGCGGCTGCCGCTCCACGAGGTGCCGACGGTGGAGCTGCTCGAGGTGCTGCTCGTCAACGCCACGGCGCCCTTCGTCATGACGGCGCGGCTGAAGCCCCTCATGCTCCGCTCCCGCCCGGCGCCGGCCGGCACCGCCACCAGCGCCGACGAGGCGCGCCACGTGGTGCTGGTCTCGGCCATGGAGGGGCAGTTCTACCGGGAGCACAAGACCGACAAGCACCCGCACACCAACATGGCCAAGGCGGCGCTCAACATGATCGTGCGGACGAGCGCCGCCGACCTGGTGCGCGACGGCATCCACCTGAACGCCGTCGACACCGGCTGGGTCACCGACGAGGACCCGGCCCACCTGGCGGCGCGCAAGGTGGAGGAGCACGCCTTCTCGCCGCCGCTCGACGTGGTCGACGGCGCGGCGCGCATCGTCGACCCGATCTTCGAGGGCTTCCGCACCGGGAAGCACCCGGCCGGCCTCTTCTTCAAGGACTACCGCCCGGCGCCCTGGTAGGGCGGCGGGCGGCGTCCCGGCGGCTACTTCCTCCGCGCCGGCGCGGCGACGGGGGCGGCGGCGGCCCCCTCGGCGGCCGCCAGCACGATCTCGATGCGCCGGTTCTGGCTGCGCCCCTCGGGCGAGTCGTTGGGCGCCACCGGCTGGTACTCGCCGTAGCCGGCGGCGGCGAGCCGGGTCGGGTCGACGCCGCGGTCCTGGAGGACGCGCACCACCGCCAGCGCCCGCGCGGTGGAGAGCTCCCAGTTGGTGGGGAAGGCGCCCCCGGCGGTGGGCACGTCGTCGGTGTGCCCCTCGACGCGGATGGTCTTGCCCTGCACGTCGCGCAGCGCGTCGGCCACGGCGTGGAGCGCCGCCAGGCCGTCCTTGCCGACGGTGGCCGAGCCGGACGAGAAGAGGATCTTGTCCTTCATCTTCACCGTCATCTTGCCGCGCAGCTCGGTCAGCTCGACGCGCCCGGCCTCGATCTCGCCGCGCAGCGACCCGGCCAGCTTCTCGTACTCGCCGCTCTTCTTCTCCAGCTCCGCCTTGGCCGCCTCGAGCCGCTTCTTCGAGGTGGAGAGCTCGTCGACGAGCGCCTGCAGCTCGGCCAGCCTGGCCTGCGTCGCCTTGAGCTCGGCCTCCTTGGTGGCGAGGCTCCCCTCGTTGGCGCGCGCCTTGTCCTTGAGCGCGCCGAGGTCGGCGGAGAGGCCGTCGAGCTGCTTGTTCACGGCGTCGAAGCGGGCCTGCAGGTCGTTGCGGCGGGCCTGCTCGGCCTGCCAGTCCTGCCGGAGCTGGTCGGCCTCCGCCTCCTTCTTGCGGTAGGTGTCCTGCGAGACGCAGCCGGTGAGGGCGGCGAGGGAGAGCAGCACGGCGAGTCGGCGCATCGAGAGCCTCCTGGTGTCCTGGGGTGCCGCGGGCGGCGCCGGAGTCTAGCGCGGCCGGGCGGCGGCGGCGCGTCCGCGACGACACCCGCCCACATGTCACCGCGGGTGCGACACGCCGGGCGGGCGCTTCGGGGTCGACGCGCTCGCCCCGCGCGTGCTCAACTCCCGGTGCGGACGCTTCGACCCGGGGGAGACGATGGCGCACGATCCGAGCTTCGCCGAAGGCCCGGCCGCCGACCCGGCCGTCGAGCGGACGCCCGACCCCGGTCGGCTGACCCCGCCGCCCGTCGCGCCCCCGGACGAGGCGCCCGCGCTGCTCGACGCCGTCCGCGAGACCTACGAGCGCGGCCTCTACCTGCAGGCCTTCCGCGCCGCGGCGCCGCTCGGCCCCCTGGCCGGCTGGCCCGGCGTCGAGGGGCAGCTCCTCGCCGGCCGGCTCGCCTACCAGCTCGGCGCGCCGGCGCTGGCCGCGCGGCTCCACCTGCGCGCCCGCCGCCGCCACCCCGCGAGCGGCGAGGCCTGGCTCTGGGCTCACCGGGCCGCCATCGGGCGGCTCGGGCCCTACGCCGTCGGGGCGCGGCTGCGCGCCGGAGGTCCGGCGGGCACC
>DASTGK010000201.1:0-2097 GCA_035719085.1 Anaeromyxobacteraceae bacterium | reverse complement strand
GGCCCGCTTCGCCGGCTCGCCCGGCGGCCGGGCGCTGGCCGAGGCGGCGGCGGCCGGGCGGCTGCGGCGCGAGGTGCCGTTCCTGCTCCGGCTCGACGGCGCGCCGGGCGAGCCGGCCTGCTACCTGAACGGCGCCATCGACGCGCTCGTCTTGCCCGCCCGGCGCGGCGGGCCGCTCCTCGTGGTCGACTACAAGTACGCCGTGGCGCGCCCCGGCTCGGCCGAGCGCTACCGGCTGCAGCTGCTCGCTTACGCGCTCGCCGCGGCGCGGGCCCACGGGGGCGCGCGCGTCGAGGCGCGCCTCCAGTTCCTCCGCGGCGACTTCCGCGTGGTCGACGTGACGCCGTCCGAGGGCGACCTCGCCTGGCTGGCCGCGGAGGCGCCCAGGCTGGCGGCCGGCGCGGCGCGCGGGGAGGGGGATCGCCCGCCGGCGGCGCTCGGCCGGACCGAGGCGCGCTGCCGCGAGGAGGGGTGCGGCTTCCTGGCGCGCTGCTTCCCTGTGCGTACCCAGGGTACGTGACGCACCCGGCCCGCCCGCCCAGGCCGCTTCCCCCTTGCTTTCGCGCCCACCTCTGCAAGAGGATGCGAGCGGTTTTTGGACCTCACCCCGCGCACCCGGCGCGACCCACCCACGCTGGAGACCCCAGATGGCGACCACCGAGCGAGTGAAGCAGATCCTGTCCTGGTACGCGTCCGACACCCCCGGGACGCGCGCCAACCTGCACCGCATGCTGATGACCGGCAAGCTGGCCGGCACGGGCAAGATGGTGATCCTCCCGGTCGACCAGGGCTTCGAGCACGGCCCGGCCCGCTCCTTCGCCCCGAACCCGGACGGCTACGACCCGCGCTACCACTTCCAGCTCGCCATCGAGGCCGGCTGCAACGCCTACGCGGCGCCGCTCGGCTTCATCGAGGCGGGCGCGGCCGAGTTCGCCGGCCAGATCCCGCTCATCCTCAAGCTCAACAACTCCGACTCGCTCTCCAAGCTCGGCGGCGCGCCCTGCTCGGCGGTGACCGGCTCGGTGAAGGAGGCGGTGCGGCTCGGCTGCTCCGCCATCGGCTACACCATCTACCCGGGCTCCGACGCGCGGAACACGCAGCTGCAGGAGCTGCGCGAGCTGACCGAGGAGGCCAAGGCGAACGGCCTGGTGGTGGTGGTCTGGAGCTACCCGCGCGGCAGCGGCGTGTCGAAGGAGGGCGAGACGGCCGTCGACATCGCCGCCTACGCGGCGCAGATCGCGGCGCAGATGGGCGCCCACGTCATCAAGGTGAAGCCGCCGAAGGAGCTGGTCGAGCACCCCGAGGCGAAGAAGGTCTACGAGAAGTACCAGATCCCCATCAAGACGCTGCCGGAGCGCGTGCGCCACGTGGTGCAGAGCGCCTTCAACGGCCGCCGCATCGTCATCTTCTCGGGCGGCGAGGCCAAGGGCACCGAGGAGGTGCTGGCCGAGATCCGCGGCATCGCCGAGGGCGGCGGCTTCGGCTCGATCATGGGGCGCAACGCCTTCCAGCGCCCCAAGGCCGAGGCGCTCAAGCTGCTCGCCGACGTGATGAAGATCTACGGCGCGTAGCAGCGACCGGATCCGATCGGCAGGTCTCGACGGCGCCCCCCGCGGGGCGCCGTCGTCGTTCACGGACGGTCGGTCACCCCGTGAGGGGGCTTGCCCGTGCGGGCCGGGCGGGCCCGGACGATGCACGGAAAAGGCCTGTCAGGACCAGTTTTTCCTTGCCCGATCCGGCGGGTGGGGTTTAGAAGGCGTTACTTTCTTACCCGCGGTCTTCGCTCCGGCTCACCATCCTGGCCACGGCGTCGGCCGCGGCCGTCGAGGCGAGGAAAATCGATGCGGCTCTATCCCAAGGTCATCCCCACCATCGCCCGCGAGGTCATCGCGACCCTCATGCAGGACGGGGACATCGAGGTGGAGACGCTCCGGATCGCCGACGCCGAGATGGACATGGCGGCGATCATGAAGGAGTACCTCGCCGCCGAGGAGCGCGTGAACGCGGCCACCCGCGAGGCGCTGGAGCGGCGCGGCTACGACCAGTCCCGCTTCAACGCCGTGAAGCGCGAGATGGCCGACGTCCGCGGCTTCAAGA
>DASTGK010000200.1:0-4305 GCA_035719085.1 Anaeromyxobacteraceae bacterium | reverse complement strand
CAGGCCGACACCTTCGACCTGCAGCCGGCGCTCGACACCCTGCTGGAGAAGGGCAAGGTGGTCTTCCGGCGGGCCTACGCCGACTGGACCCGCTTCGCCGCGGCCACGCAGCGGCTCCACGACAAGGGGGTCGAGCTCATCGACGTGCCCCCGTCGACGCGCGCCGGCAAGAACGGCGCCGACGTGCGGCTCGTCATCGACGCGCTGGAGCTCTGCTACCTCCGCGAGCACATCGACACCTTCGTGCTCGCCTCGGGCGACTCCGACTTCTGCCCGCTCGCCTACAAGCTGCGCGAGAACGACCGGACGGTCATCGGGATGGCGGTGAAGGAGGCGACGAGCCCGCTCTTCGTGAAGGCCTGCGACGAGTTCATCTACCTGCGCGCCCCCGGCAAGAAGCGCGAGCCGGGCGCCGCGGCCAAGGAGCCGGCCAAGCCGAAGGAGCGGGTCATCCCGGAGATCGCCCTGGAGTCGGCCGCCGCCATCCTGGCCAAGGCCACCTCGCCGGTGAACCCCTCGGCCATCAAGGCGGCCATCGTGCGGCGCGAGCCGGACTTCGACGAGCGCGAATACGGCTTCAGCTCCTTCTCGCGCCTGCTCGAGGCGATGGAGCAGGCCGGCCACCTGCGGCGCGAGCAGGGGGCGAAGGGGCAGTGGTACGTGCTGCCGCCGGCAGAGCAAGCCTGACGGGCGCCATGACATCTCCGTGACAGAGCGGTGACCGCCGGACTCCAGACTCCGTCACGGAGCGCACCCACAGATCATGCCCCCTCGTCTCCCCGTCATCCGCTTCCCGGATCGCACGCTGCCGGCGCAGCTCGACCGCACCGCCAGCCGCGTCCCGTCGCGGCCCTTCCTCCGCTACCTCGATCCGGCTCGTCCGGGCGCGCCGCGCGACGTGAGCTACGACGCCTTCCGGGCGCTCGTCCGGCGGGCCGCCGCCTTCCTCCAGGCGCACGGCGTCGGCGCCGGCGAGCGGGTGCTCATCCTCGCGGAGAACTCGCCGGAGTGGGTCGCCTTCTCGCTCGGCGCCCAGACGCTGCGCGCCGAGCCGGCCGGCCTCTTCGCCAGCCTGGCGGCCGGCCCGGCCGAGGAGATCGCCCGGCGCGTCCGGCCGGCGGTGCTCCTCGTCTCCGGCCCGGCGCAGTGGTCGAAGCTGGCCCCGGCCGCGGCCGACCTGGCGAGGGACGGGCTGCGGGCCGTGGCGTCGCTCGACCCGCTCCCGCCCGGCAGCGTCCCCGCCGGCGTGGCGCTCGCCACGGGCGCCGACCTCTTCGCCGAGGCGGCCCCGGCGCTGTCGCCGCAGGAGTTCTCCGCCCGCGCCGCCGCGGTCCGCCCCGAGGACCCGTTCCTCCTCCTCTTCACCTCCGGCACCACCGGCCGGCAGAAGGGGGTGCGGCTCTGCCAGCGGTCGATCACCACCGCCGTCGACTGCGGCGCCCCCGGCGTGAAGACGACCGAGCACGACCTCGGCGTCCACCTGCTCCCCTTCGGCCACGTGGCCGGCCACGACCAGCTCTGCCTGGCGCTGGCCCAGGGCCACTCGCTCGTCATGCTGGCGCGCAAGGAGGAGGTGCCGGCCGCCCTGGCGCTCGGCCCGACCTACCTGTTCGCCGTGCCGCTCGTCTACGAGCGGATGCGGGCGCAGGCGCTCGCCAGGGTGCACGGCATGGCGCGGCCGCTGCGGGCGCTCCTCGAGGCGGCGCTCGCCGCCGGCGAGCGGGTGCGGGTGGACGGCGCCCGCGGCCTCGGCGACCGGCTGCTCGCCCGGGTGGCCGACCTCACGGTCGGGCGGGCGCTGCGGGCCGGCCTGGGCGGCCGGGTGCGCGGCATCTTCTCCGGCGGCGCCCCCGCGTCGCGGCCGCTCTTCCGCTTCTTCGAGGGGCTCGGCCTGCCCTTCGTCGAGCTCTACGGCATGACCGAGACGGCCGGCCTGGTCTCGCTCAACCCGTTCGACGGCCCGCGCCGCGCCGGCTCGGTGGGGCTCATCACCCCCGACCACGAGGTGCGGCTGGCCGACGACGGCGAGCTGCAGCTGCGCGGCCCGCTGCTCCTCACCGGCTACCTCGAGCCCTCCGACGCCGAGGGGGCCTTCACCGAGGACGGCTTCTACCGGACCGGCGACCTGGCGCGCATCGAGCCGGACGGCTCGCTCTGGATCATCGGCCGCAAGAAGCACCTCATGGTGCTCTCGACCGGCAAGAAGATCGCCCCGGAGCCGGTGGAGGTCGCCATCGCCGCGGCGGCGCCGTTCCAGGGGGCGGTGCTGCTCGGCGAGGGGCGCCCCTACGTCTCGGCGGCCGTCTTCGTGGGCGCCGACGAGCTCGAGCGGCTCCGCGCCGCCGGGCGCGACGCCGCCGCCGAACTGCTCGCCGTGGCGCGCGGCGCGCTCGGCGCCTTCTCCGAGCACGAGAAGCCGAAGAAGCTGCTCGTCATCCCCGGCGCGCCCCAGGACCACCCGGATCTGGTGACGCCCAGCCTCAAGGTGAAGCGGGACGCGATCCTGCGGTTCCTGGGGGCGCGGGTGGCCGAGCTGTACGCCTAGCCGAGCTGTACGCCTAGCCGAGCTACTGCGCCTGGCCGGCGCCGCCGCCGGCGGCCGAGGGAGCGGCGGCCTGGGCTGCGGGCGCCGAGAGCGCCGAGGCCTCGATCCAGCCCGACTGGCCGTCGGCGGTCCGGATGCGCCGGTGGCCGCGCACCACCTGGTCGGCGGCGCGCACCTCGGTGCCGGCGGCGAGGGTGAGCTTCACGGGCGTGGCGGCGTCGGGGCCGGTGCGGACCGCCGCCTGGCGCGCCACGACGGCGGGGGCGACCGGGTCGGGCGCGGCGAAGGACCTCTGCGCCAGCTCGGCCTCGGAGCGCATGAGCGGCCCGCTGCAGCCGGCGGCGGCGAGGAGGGCGGCGGCGGCCGCGGGGACGGCGAGTGCACGCGGGGTCATCGAGGGGTCTCCAGGCAAGGGTCGGCCTCCGGCGCCCCGCGGGATCGGGGTGCCGTCGCCGGCGTGGTTCGGGTCCTCTACGGGAGAGCCTTGCCGGAATTTCGTGACGGCCCATCGGGCGCGGCGCCGCGCCGCGACGGCCGGTGGCGCGGGCTGCGCCGCTCGCCGCGGGCGCAGGCGAGCTGCTTCTCGACCGACAGCCGGAAGGCGGCGCGCATCGGCGCGAAGCGGGCCGGGTCCCCCTCGAGCGCCCCGAGCGCCTCGGCCACGGCGTCGATGGTGGCGAGGTGGCCGGGCGCCGGCTCGCGCCGCAGCCCCTCGTAGCCGCTCGGCGCGACGTCCTCCACGGCGAGGCGCGGCAGCGCGGCGATGGTCGGGTTCTGCCGCAGCAGCTTCACCGCCTGCGGCCAGGTCGAGTCGATGACGAGCAGCGTCCGCGGCGGCGCGCCGGCGAGCGCCGCGGCGGGGCGAGCGCCCTCGCCCGGGAAGAGCAGCATGGTGCCGGGCTCGGCGCAGAGCGCCCGCACCCGGGCGTGCGCCTCGAAGCGGACGCCGGCGATGAGCTCCGACCCGGGCAGCGCCAGGTGGCAGAGCCAGGCGCTGCAGATGGCCAGGCGGGCCTCGCGGGGGTGCTGCAGGATGACCACGCGCGTGCGCGCCTCGAGCCTGGGCAGCTCGGCGCAGACGCAGAAGTCGGGCGGTCGCAGGCAGCGGCGGCAGCGCTCGCGCACGGGTGTCCTCTCAGCGCCGGATGAAGAAGACGCCGGCCATGAGCAGCGCCGCGCCGACGAGCTTGGTGGGGCTCACGGCGCGGACCGCGAGGCCGAGCAGGCCGTAGTGGTCGAGGGCCAGGGCCGCCACCAGCTGGCCGGCGATGGCGAGCGCCAGCGTGGTGGCCACGCCGAGCCGGGGGGTGAGGAGGATGACCACCGTCACGTAGAAGGCGCCGAGCAGCCCGCCGGTCCAGCTCCACCAGGGGGCGCGGGTCGCCTGGGCCAGGGTCGGCACCGGCTCCTGCTGCAGGAGGAGCCAGCCGGCCAGGGCGACCGAGCCGACGGCGAAGTTGACGAAGGTGGCCCACTCCGGCCGCCCCAGGTGCTCCCGCATGGCCGCGTTGACGCCGGCCTGGACCGGCAGCACGGCGCCGGCCGCGAGGCCGAGCAGGACGAAGGCGAGGATCTCCATGGGCGCGACCCATACCCCACATCACCCCACCCGCCCAGCCTCTCCGGTGCCCGCTCCCGAGCCATCGCGCGGCCTCCGCCGAGCCATGCCCGCGGGACTCCGCGCCGCCCCCGCGGCGGTCCCGTGAATCTCCCGTGACAGCGTCAGACCCAATGGGTAGGTTGCGCCGCCGCCCTGGGGG
>DASTGK010000199.1:0-5454 GCA_035719085.1 Anaeromyxobacteraceae bacterium | reverse complement strand
GGGCCGCGCCGGTCTTGCCGGGCGAGCCGGCGAGGACGAGGAGGCGGCCCGCCTCCCCCTTGTGCGCGTCCGGAGACCGCGGCGGCACCAGCGCCCGCGCCTCGAGCTCGTCGAGCACCGTGCACTCGACCGGCACCCGCTCGGCCGCAGCGGCCGGGATGCCGATGTCGGCCACGCGCACCGCGCCGGCGTGGGCCGGCCCCGGGTGGAGCAGCAGCCCGCGCTTCTGGAAGGCGAAGGTGACCGTCAGATCGGCGACGACGCACGGCCCGAGCGGCCGGCCGGTGTCGGCCGAGAGGCCGGACGGCACGTCGACCGCCACCACCTTGGCGCCCAGCGCGCGCGCCGCCGCGACGAGCCGGATCGCCTCGGCGAAGGCCCCCTCGGGCGGCCGGGTGAGGCCGGTGCCGAGGAGCGCGTCGATCACCACGTCGCCCGGTCCGGCGCCGAGCGGCGCGTCCGGGTGGAAGAGCGCCCAGGGGACGCCGGCGTCCACCGCCCGCGCCGCCACCGCCCCGGCGTCGCCCGACAGGTCCTCGGGCGCCACCAGCGCCACCACCCGGGCCTCGCGCCCGGCGTCGCGCAGGAGCCGCGCCGCCACCCAGCCGTCGCCGCCGTTGTTGCCGCCGCCGGTCAGGACCACGAAGCGCCCGTTGGCCGAGGCGAGCGGCGCCGCCGCCTCCACCACGGCGCCGCCGGCGCGGGTCATGAGCTGGAGCGAGCGGACGCCGAGCCCCTCGATGGCCGCCCGGTCGATGGCCCGCATCTCGGCGGCGCCGACGAGGCGCATGCTAGGGCCCCTCCAGGATCACGGTGGCGGCCGCCACGCCGCCGTCGTGCGTGATGGTGAGGAGGGCGCGCGCCACGCCCAGCCGCGCGGCCGACTCGGCCGCCACGCCGGTGAGGGCGAGCGATGGGGCGCCGGCCTCGGAGCGGACCACCTCCATCTCGGTCCAGCGCAGGCCGGCCGGCGCGCCGAGCGCCTTGATGGCCGCCTCCTTGGCCGCGAACCGCCCGGCGTAGCCGCCCGCCCGGTCGCGCCGGCCGTCGCAGAGCGCCCGCTCGGCCGGCGTGAAGACGCGGGCCAGGAAGCGCTCCGCCTGGCCCGGCGGGCCGTCGAGGAGGCGGGCGATGCGCCCGATCTCCACCACGTCCATGCCGAGGCCGAGGATCACGGGCGCGCCTGGCGGAGCAGCTCCTTCATCTCGCGGACGGCCCGCTCCATGCCGACGAGCACCGCGTGGGCCACGATGGCGTGGCCGATGTTCAGCTCCTCGATCTCGGGGATGGCGGCCACCGGCAGCACGTTCCGGTAGTTGAGGCCGTGGCCGGCCGCCACCTTGAGCCCCAGCTTCGCGGCCGCCTTGCAGGCGTCCACCAGCCGCCCCAGCTCGCGCCGGCGGTCGGCGGCCAGCCGGGCGTCGCAGTAGCGCCCGGTGTGCAGCTCCACCGCGTCGGCCTCGGCCCGGTGGGCTGCCTTCACCTGGTCCAGGTCCGGGTCGACGAAGAGCGAGACCTCGATCTCGGCGTCGCGCAGCGTCTTCACCGCCTTGCGGACGGCGTCGCGCCCGCCCACGGCGTCGAGGCCGCCCTCGGTGGTCAGCTCCTCGCGCCGCTCGGGCACGAGCGTGACCATGTCCGGCTTCACCTCGTAGGCGATGCGCAGCATCTCCTGCGCCACCGCCATCTCCAGGTTGAGGCGGGAGGCGACCGTCTTGCGCAGCACCTGCAGGTCGCGCTCCTGGATGTGGCGCCGGTCCTCGCGCAGGTGGATGGTGATCTGGTCGGCGCCGGCCTGCTCGGCCAGCACCGCCGCGGCCACCGGGTCCGGGTAGGTGGCGCGGCGCACCTGGCGCAGCGTGGCGACGTGATCGACGTTGACTCCCAGGCGTGCGGGCATCGCGTCAGTCTACCCGATCGCCCGCCGGATCTCGGCGGCGATGGCCTCGGCGTGGGCGCGCGTCTTCTTCTCGTCCGGCCCCTCCACCAGCACGCGCAGCTTGTTCTCGGTGCCGGAGGCGCGCACCAGCACCCGCCCCGCCTTGCCGAGCGCCTTCTCCACGCCGGCGATGGCCTTCTCCACCCCGGGCAGGTCGGCCAGCGGCCGCTTCTCGCGCACCGGCACGTTGATGAGCGCCTGCGGCATCGGCTCGAAGCAGGTGGCCAGCTCGGAGAGCGGCTTCCCCTCGCGGATCATGACCGCCAGCACGTTGAGCGCCGCCGCCACGCCGTCGCCGGTGGTGACGTGGTCGAGGAAGATGAGGTGGCCCGACTGCTCGCCGCCGAAGTTGTAGCCGTGGGTCCGCATGGCGTCGACCACGTACCGGTCGCCCACCGCCGTGCGCACCACCTTGCCGCCGAGCGGCGCCACCGCCCGCTCCAGGCCCAGGTTGGACATGACGGTGGCCACCACCGTCTTCTTGGCCAGCTCGCCGCGGGCCAGCAGGGCGCGCCCGACGAGCGCCATGATGGCGTCGCCGTCCACGATCCGCCCCTGCTCGTCGGCCAGGATGACCCGGTCGGCGTCGCCGTCGAGGGCCATGCCGAGCTGCGCCTTGTGGCGCCTGATGGCCTTGGCCATCCCCTCGGGGTGGACCGCGCCGCAGCCGTCGTTGATGTTCTTGCCGTCCGGCTCGACGTTGAGGGGGATCACCTTGGCCCCCAGCTCCTCGAGCACCGCCGGCGCCACGTGGTAGGCGGCGCCGTGGCCGCAGTCGACCACCACCGTGATCCCGTCGAGCGTCAGGTCGCGCGGGAAGATCGACTTGAGGAAGACGACGTAGCGGCCGATGGCGTCGTCGACGCGCTTGGCCTTGCCGATGCGGGTGGCGGTGGGGCGCAGCGCCCGGAAGTCCTCGGCCCCGTCCTCGCCGGCGCCGCCGTCGAGCACCAGCCGCTCGATGCGCAGCTCGGTCTCGTCGGGGAGCTTGAAGCCGTCGCGCGAGAAGAACTTGATGCCGTTGTCCTGGTACGGGTTGTGGCTGGCGCTGATGACCACGCCGGCGTCGGCCCGCATCGACTGGGTGATGAAGGCGATGCCGGGCGTCGGGAGCGGCCCGGTGAGCATCACGTCGACGCCCATGGAGCAGATGCCCGAGGCGATGGCCGTCTCCAGCATGTAGCCGGAGAGGCGCGTGTCCTTGCCGATGACGATGCGGTGGCGGTGGGGCCCGGCGCGCACCACGTAGGCGAGCGCGCGGCCGAGCTGCAGCGCCATCTCGGCGGTCATGGGGTGGACGTTGGCGACGCCGCGGACGCCGTCGGTGCCGAAGAGGCGGCGCGGGGCGGCGGCGGGGGGCGAGGGCTTCGGCGGGGTCTGGTTCTTGGGGCGGGCGGCCATGGCGGCCGCATGCTACCCCAGCGCGGCCGGACCGCCAGCCCGCCGCAGCGCGGCCGCCACCAGGGCCGCCTGGCGCGCCGCCGCCACGTCATGGACCCGCACGATCTCGACGCCGGCCAGGACGCAGGCGGCCACCGCGGCGAGGGTCCCGGGCAGCCGCTCGCCCACCGGCGCGCCGGTGACGTGGCCGATGAACCGCTTGCGCGACGGCCCGACGAGCAGCGGGTAGCCGAGCGCCCTGAGCTCGCCCACCCGGGCCAGGAGCTCCAGGCTCTGCTCCGGCGTCTTGGCGAAGCCGAGGCCCGGGTCGAGGACGATCCGGTCGTCCGGGACGCCGGCCGCCGCGGCGCGGGCGAGCGCCTGGCGCAGCTCGGCCACCACCTCGCCCATCAGATCCTGGTAGGTGGCGAGCGCGTCCATGGTGGCCGGCGTGCCGCGCATGTGCATGACGACGACCGGCGCCCCGGCCTCGGCCACCACCCGCGCCAGCGCCGGGTCGGCGAGCCCGCGCACGTCGTTCACCAGGTCGGCGCCGGCGGCCAGCGCCCGCCGCGCCACCTCCGGGCTGGAGGTGTCGATCGAGATGGGGAGCCCGAAGCCGCGCGCCCGCAGCGCCTCGACCACCGGCACCACGCGGCGCACCTCCTCCTCGACCGGCACCGGCGGCGCGCCGGGGCGCGTCGACTCGCCCCCCAGGTCGACGAGGTCGGCCCCCTCGGCGGCCAGCGCCTCGGCGTGGGCCACCGCCGCCTCGGGCGCCAGGAAGCGCCCGCCGTCGGAGAAGGAGTTGGGGGTCGCGTTGACGATCCCCATGACGAACGGGCCGGGCCCCTCGAAGAGCCTCGGCCCGATCCGGAGCCTCATGCTCGCTGCCTCAGGCCTTGCCGGGCGCCGGCGCCGGCGTCACCGGGTCGAGCAGGCCGCCACCCTTCTTCTTGTCGGCCACCACGGTGGTGGCCATCGGCTTCTGCGGCGGCGGGCGCGAGAGCGCGCCGCCGTTCATGATGATCTCGATGTCGGCGGTGTCGATGGTCTCGTACTCGACCAGCGCGTCGGCCATGCGGGCCAGGTGGTCCTTGTGCTCCACCAGCACCGCCTTGGCCTTCTCGTACTGCTCGGTCACGATCCGCTTGATCTCGGCGTCGATGTCGCGCGCCGTCTCGGCCGAGAACGACTGCACCGTGGACATCTCGCGCCCCAGGAAGACCTCGCCCTCCTTCTTGCCGTAGGCGAGGGGCCCCAGCTTCTCGCTCATGCCCCACTCGCAGACCATGGCGCGGGCCAGCTCGGTGGCGCGCTCGATGTCGTTGCCGGCGCCGGTGCTGCGCTCGCCGAAGGTCAGCTCCTCGGCGAGGCGGCCCCCCATGAGGATGGCGATCTGGTTGAGCGCGAAGTGCTGGTAGAGGTTGAGCCGGTCCTCGTTCGGCAGCTGCTGGGTCAGCCCCAGGGCGCGGCCGCGCGGGATGATGGTCACCTTGTGCACCGGGTCGGTGCCGGGGAGCACCCAGGCCACGATGGCGTGGCCCGCCTCGTGGACCGCCGTGTTCCGCTTCTCCTTCTCGGAGATGACCATGGAGCGCCGCTCGGTGCCCATGAGCACCTTGTCCTTGGCGTACTCGAAGTCGGAGTTGAGCACCCGCTCCTGGTTGCGGCGCGCGGCGAACAGCGCCGCCTCGTTGACCAGGTTCTCGATGTCGGCGCCGGAGAAGCCGGGCGTCCCCTTGGCGATGGAGAGCAGGTCGACCGAGCCGTCGAGCGGCACCTTCTTGGTGTGGACCTTGAGGATGCCCATGCGGCCGTTCAGGTCGGGGCGCGGCACCACGATGCGCCGGTCGAACCGGCCGGGGCGCAGCAGCGCCGGGTCGAGCACGTCGGGCCGGTTGGTGGCGGCCACCAGGATGACGCCCTCGTTCGACTCGAAGCCGTCCATCTCGACGAGCAGCTGGTTGAGCGTCTGCTCGCGCTCGTCGTGGCCGCCGCCCAGGCCGGCGCCGCGGTGGCGGCCGACGGCGTCGATCTCGTCGATGAAGATGATGCAGGGGGCGTTCTTCTTCCCCTGCTCGAAGAGGTCGCGCACGCGGCTGGCGCCCACGCCCACGAACATCTCGACGAAG
>DASTGK010000198.1:0-2461 GCA_035719085.1 Anaeromyxobacteraceae bacterium | reverse complement strand
TGTCGAACGACGTCTTCGCGCTCCCGGACTTCGCGGCGGAGCGGGCAGCCATCACGAACCCTCCCGGCGGATCTCGGCGCCCAGGCGCCGAAGCTTGTCCTCGATGCGCTCGTAGCCGCGGTCGAGATGGTACACGCGCAGCACCTCGGTCGTCCCGCGCGCGGCGAGGCCGGCCAGCACCAGCGCCGCCGAGGCGCGCAGGTCGGAGGCCATCACCGGGGCGCCGGAGAGCTGCGGGACACCCTTCACCACGGCGGTCTTGCCGTCGGTGGTGATGTCGGCGCCGAGCCGCAGGAGCTCCTGCACGTGCATGAACCGGTTCTCGAAGACCGTCTCGGTGATCTTGGACGAGCCGTCGGCGAGGCAGAGGAGCGCCATCAGCTGCGCCTGCATGTCGGTCGGGAAGCCGGGGTGGGGCGCGGTCCGCACGTCCACCGGCCTCGGCCGGCCGTCGCCCACCACCCGCAGGCCGCCCGGCACCGCGGTGACGGTGGCGCCCACGGCGCGCAGCTTCTCGACGAGCGCCTCCTGGTGCGACGGGTCGCAGCCGGCCACCACCACGTCGGAGCCGGGCAGCGCGCCGGCCACGAGGAAGGTGCCGGCCTCGATCCGGTCGGGGATGACGTCGTGGTCGAGCGGCCGCAGCGCCTCCACGCCGTCGATGCGCAGCTCGTCGGTGCCGGCCCCCTCGATGCGGGCGCCCATGCGGACGAGCAGCGTGGCGAGGTCGACCACCTCCGGCTCGCGGGCGCAGTTGCGCAGCACGGTGCGCCCCTCGGCGAGCGCCGCCGCCATCATGACGTTCTCGGTGCCGGTGACCGTCTGGCCGTCGAAGGTGAAGACCGTGCCGCGCAGCCGGCCGCCCGGCACCGTGGCGTTCACGTAGCCGTGCTCCAGCTCGATGCGGGCGCCGAGCGCGGTGAGCCCCTTCAGGTGCTGGTCGATGGGCCGGGCGCCGATGGCGCAGCCGCCGGGCAGCGAGACGCGCGCCTTGCCCCAGCGGGCCACGAGCGGGCCGAGCACCACCACGCTGGCGCGCATGGTCTTCACCAGCTCGTAGGGCGCCTCGGGGGTCACGCTGGCGGGCACGCGGATGGCGACGTCGTGCGCGGTGCCGGTCCGCTCGGCGGTGCAGCCCATGTGGCGGAGCAGCCGGCCCATGGTGCGGACGTCGGCCAGGTCGGGGACGTTCCTGACCTGGTGGTCCCCCTCGGCGAGGAGGGAGGCGGCCAGCGCGGGGAGGGCCGCGTTCTTGGCGCCGGAGACCTGCACGGTGCCGCGCAGCGGCACGCCGCCTTCGATGACGATCTTGTCCATGGTGCTCTCGGGGTGAGGCGGGCGCGGATTCTACGCGGCGGGCGGCGCGGCCGCCATCCGGGCGACGACGAAGCGGGGGAGCCCGGCGAGGTCGCGGCGCGCCTCGGCCTCGGCGAAGCCGGCGGCGCGGCACAGGGCCGGCAGCGACGCCTCGTGCGACTCGTGCATCTCGAGGACGAGCGTGCCGCCGGGGAGGAGGAAGCGCGGCGCCTCGGCGGCGATGCGGCGGAGCGCGGCCAGCCCGTCCGGCCCGCCGTCGAGGGCGAGGCGCGGCTCCCGCTGCACCTCGCGCTGCAGGCCGGCCAGCTCGCCCGTCGGGACGTAGGGCGGGTTGGAGACGACGACGTCGAAGCGGGCGCCGGCCGGGACGGGCGCGTAGAGGTCCCCCTCGAGGAAGGTCACCTCGGCGCCGAGCGCGGCGGCGTTGGCGCGGGCCACGGTCAGGGCGTCGGCGGAGAGGTCGACGGCGGTGACCTTTGCCCCGGGGCGGCCGAGCGCCAGCGCGATGGCCAGGGCGCCGCTGCCGGTGCCGAGGTCGAGCGCCGCGCCGCCCTCGGGCAGGGCCGCCAGCGCCGCCTCGGCCACGAGCTCGGTCTCGGGGCGCGGCACGAGCACGCGGGCGTCGACCGAGAGCCGGTGGCCGAAGAACTCGCGCGCGCCAATGAGGTAGGCGGTCGGCTCGCCGCCGGCCCGCCGCCTCACCAGCTCGCGGTACCGCTCCAGCTCCGGCGCGCCGAGCGGCTTGTCGAAGTCGAGGTAGAGCTTCACCCGGTCGCAGCCGAGCGCGTGGGCGAGCAGCAGTTCGGCGGTGAGCCGAGGCGCGTCCACCCCCTTCTGCGCGAAGAAGCCCTGCGTCCAGCCGAGGAGCTTCAGCGGCGTCCAGACTTCAGCCACCTAGCCTCGCTTCTCGCCGTCGCCGCGGGACGCCTCGCGCAGCGCCTCGGCCGCGTAGAAGGTGCGGCAGGCGTCGACGACGTCCTGCACGTCGCCGTCCATCACCGCCGGCAGGTTGTGGCGGGTGTAGCCGATGCGGTGGTCGGTGAGCCGGTCCTGCGGGAAGTTGTAGGTGCGGATCTTCTCGGAGCGGTCGCCGGTGCCGACCTGGCTCTTGCGGGCGGCGTCGCGGGCGCTGCGCTGCTTCTCC
>DASTGK010000197.1:0-2472 GCA_035719085.1 Anaeromyxobacteraceae bacterium | reverse complement strand
GCCATGGCGCTCGTGCCCCGGTAGGAGAGGGACCGGATGACCGCGCCCACGTCGAGCCGCTCCGCCTCGGGGACCCGGTCCGTGGGAGCGGGCTCGAGGAGGAACACGCCGGCCGCGCCGGACCAGGTGGTGGGCGACGCGTAGTCGGCCTGGTGCAGGTTGCGCCGGCTGGTGTTGGAGCGCGGCTCGAAGGCGGCGAGCAGCCGCGCGCCGGGGAAGGAGCCCTGCACCGCCGCGAGCGTCGCCTTCACCGCCCGCGGGTGGTGGGCGAAGTCGTCCACCACGGTGACGCCGCCGGCGGCGCCGCGCACCTCCTGGCGCCGCTTCACGCCGTGGAAGGCGGCGAGGCCGGCGGCGATCTCGGCGGGCGAGAGGCCGAGCGCGGTGGCGGCGGCGGCGACGCCGAGCGCGTTCTCGACGTTGTGGGCGCCGCCCACCGGCAGGTGGACCTCGGCGAGCGGCTCGCCGCGGCGGACCAGCGTGAAGCGGGCGCCGTCGGCGCCGAGGGCGAGGCCGCGCGCCTCCCAGTCGGCCGGGGCGCCGCCGACGGCGTAGGTCTCCACCGGGCAGCGGGCGCGCCGCGCGATGCGGAGCACGCTCTCGTAGCCGGCGCAGGCGGCGAGGAAGCCGTCCGGCGGCAGGAGGTCGGCGAACTTCTCGAAGGCGCCCTCGTAGTGCGCCGTGTCCCGGTAGATGTCGGCGTGGTCCAGCTCGCAGCTCGTGAAGATGGCGGTGCGCGGCCGGTAGTGCAGGAACTTGGGCCCCTTGTCGAAGTAGGCGGTGTCGTACTCGTCCCCCTCGACGACGAAGTGCGGGCCCTGGCCGAGCCGGTAGTTCGACTCGAAGTCGCGGGTGACGCCGCCCACCAGGAAGGACGGGTCGCGCCCGGCGTGGTGGAGGAGGAAGCCCATCATGGCGGAGGTGGTGGTCTTGCCGTGCGTGCCGACCACCACCACGCCGTGGCGCGGGGCGATGAAGCGCTCGCCGAGCGCCGCCGGGAAGGAGAGGTGCGGCAGCCCGCGCTCGCGCATGGCCGTCGCCTCGGGGTTCACCTGGCGCACCACGTTGCCGACGATGACGAGATCGGGGCGCGCCCGATCCAGGTTCTCCGGCCGGTAGCCGGTCATCACCTCGATGCCCCAGCGCTCGAGCTGGGTCGACATCGGCGGGTAGACGTTCTCGTCGGAGCCGGTCACCTCGTGGCCGGCCGCCTCGAGCATCCCGGCGAACGAGCCCATGCCCGTGCCGGCGACGCCGATGAGGTGGATCCGCTTCACCCTGGACCAGTCGATCACGCGGGCCTCCTGCCCGAGAAGACGGCGAAGTGACGCCACTTGTAGGCGCAGTCGACCTCGGCGAAGCCGGCCTCGCGCAGCCAGCCGAGCTGCGCGCCGAGCGGCGCGAGCACGTCCACCTCGGTGCGCGCCAGCGCGGCGGCGAGGTCGGCCTCCGGCAGGCCGGTGGCGCGGATGGCCTCCACCCAGGCGGCGCGGTCGCGCGCCGCCACCGCCGGGTCCTCGGCCAGCACGTTGTCGGCGTTGACGAAGATCCCGCCCGGCGCGAGCGCGCCGAAGACGCGCCGGTAGAGCGCCCGCTTCTCGGCGTCCGGCAGGTGGTGGATGGAGAGGGCCGAGACGACCGCGTCGTAGGGACCGCCGAGCGGGTCGCGCGTCGAGTCGCCGAGCCGGAGCTCGACCGGCACCGGGGCGCCGGCGAACCGGGCGCGGGCCTGCGCCAGCATCGCCTCGGAGAAGTCGAGGAGCGTGAGCCGGGCCGCCGGGAGGCGCCCGGCCACGAGGGAGGCGAGGAGGCCGGTGCCGGCGCCGAGGTCGAGGACGCGCGGCGCGGCGCCGGGGGCGAAGGGCAAGAGGTCGAGCGCCATCTCGTAGAAGCCGTCGAAGCAGGGGATGAGCTGCCGCCGCACGGCGTCGTAGCCGGCGGCCGCCCCGTCGAAGGTCTCCTTCACGCCCATGGCACGCTCCCGATCGCGACGGGAGTGACCGCCGCGGGCGCGCAGGATAGCGCACGGCGGCGTCAGACGCCGACCGCCCCGGCCACCGCGTCGTGGAAGGCGCGGCGCAGGGCGAGGATCCGCGGCCGGTCGTTCGCGCCCGACGGGTCGACGTGGTTGGTGAGGAGTGCCATCGCGAGCCCCGCGTCGCGGTCGAGCCAGAGCGAGCAGCCGGTGAAGCCGAGGTGGCCGATGGCGCCCTTCGGACCGCGGCCGAGCCGCGTCCCGGCGGTGCTCGGGCCGGCGCGCTCCGGCGTGTCCCAGGCGAGCGCGCGCGAGGAGCCGTGCGTCGCGTCCGGCGCGGCGAAGCGCGCGGCGACCTCGGAGGGGAGCCACGCCGAGCGGCCGGCGAGGGCGTCGAGCCACGCCTGGCCGAGCGCCCCGACGTCGGCGGCGGTGGAGAAGAGGCCGGCGTGCCCGGCGATGCCGCCCATGGCGAAGGCGTTGTCGTCGTCCACCTC
>DASTGK010000196.1:0-7777 GCA_035719085.1 Anaeromyxobacteraceae bacterium | reverse complement strand
TCGTGCCGGCGGGCTCACCCCCGGGGTCCCGGCCGCGGAGGCCGGGCGCCGCGCGGGGGGTCCCGCCTCATACGGCCGACAGCGCCCGGATGACGGCCGCGCCGGCCTCGCCGGTGCTCGCCTTCCCGCCCAGGTCGGGCGTGAGGACGCCGGCGTCGATGCTCGCGGCCACCGCCTGCTCCACCGCCCTGGCCTCGGCCTCGAGGCCGAGCGAGTGGCGCAGCAGCATGGCGGCGCTCATGACGGTGCCGTACGGGTTGGCGATCCCCTTCCCCGCGATGTCCGGCGCCGAGCCGTGGATCGGCTCGTAGAGGCCGAGCGTCCCGGCGCCGAGCGAGGCCGAGGGGAGCAGGCCGATGGAGCCGGCCAGCACCGAGGCCTCGTCGGTGAGGATGTCGCCGAACATGTTCTCGGTGACCACCACGTCGAAGTCGGCCGGGCGCCGGACGAGCTGCATGGCGCAGCTGTCGACGAGCTGGTGCTCGAGCGCGCAGTCGGGGAACTCGGCCTTCACCACCCGCTCGGTCACGGCGCGCCACAGGCGCGAGGTCTCGAGCACGTTGGCCTTGTCGACGCTGGTGATCTTCTTCCGCCGCCCGCGCGCCAGCTTGCCGGCCACGCGGACCACCCGCTCCACCTCCTCCACCGAGTAGGTGCAGGCGTCGAAGGCGGTGGTCTCGGTGCGCCGCTTCTCGCCGAAGTAGATGCCGCCGGTCAGCTCGCGCACCACGATCATGTCGACGCCGGCGAGCAGCTCCGGCTTGAGCGGCGAGGCGCCGGCCAGCTTCGGGTTGACCGCCACCGGCCGCAGGTTGGCGAAGAGGCCGAGCTCCTTGCGGAGCGCGAGGAGCCCCTGCTCCGGCCGCACCGGCGAGGACGGCCCCCACCTCGGCCCGCCGATGGCGCCGAAGAGGATGGCGTCGGAGGCGCGGCAGCGGGCCAGCGTCTCGGGGGGGAGCGGCGAGCCGGTGGCGTCGATGGCGGCGCCGCCGACGAGCGCCTCCTCGAGCTCGAAGGCGTGGCCGAACTTCACGGCCACGGCGCGCAGCACGCCGGCCGCCTCGCGCGCCACCTCGGGGCCGATGCCGTCGCCGCCCAGGACCGCGATGCGCGCCTTCATCGCGAGCGCTCCCAGGCCGTGATGGCCTCGGCCTGGCCGAGCAGGAAGCCGAGCTCGTCGACGCCGTTCAGCAGGCAGTAGCGGCTGAAGCCGTCGATGGGGAACTTCACCGCGCTGCCGTCGGGGAGCGTCACCGTCTGCGCCTCCAGGTCGATCCGGACCGTGGCGCCCGGGGCCGCGAGCAGCCTGGCGTGGCTGGCCGGGTCGATCACGATGGGCAACAGGCCGTTCTTCAGGGCGTTGTTGCGGAAGATGTCGGCGATGCGCGTCGAGACGACGGCCCGGAAGCCGTAGTCGTGGAGCGCCCAGGGGGCGTGCTCGCGCGACGAGCCGCAGCCGAAGTTGTCGCCGGCCACCAGCACCGCGCAGCCCTGCGCCTCGGGCCGGTTGAGGACGAAGTCGGCCACCGGCGCGCCGTCCGGGCCGTAGCGCCAGTCGGCGAAGGCGGCCTTCCCGAGCCCCACCTTGTCGGTCACCTTGAGGAAGCGGGCCGGGATGATCTGGTCGGTGTCGATGTTCTCCCGGGGGAGGACCACCGTCCGGCTCTCGATGATGCGGATGGGGTTCATCGCGAGCCCTCCTGGACCCGGCGCGGGTCGGCGACGCGGCCGGCCACCGCTGCCGCCGCCGCCGTGGCCGGGCTGGCGAGCAAGGTCCGCCCGCCGGCGCCCTGGCGCCCCTCGAAGTTGCGGTTGGAGGTCGAGACGCAGAACTGGCCGCGCTCGATCCGGTCGCCGTTCATGGCGATGCACATGGAGCAGCCCGGCTCGCGCCACTCGGCCCCCGCGTCCCGGAAGACGCGGTCGAGCCCCTCGGCCTCCGCCTGCCGCTTCACCAGCTGTGAGCCGGGGACGACGAGGGTGCGCACCTTGACGGTGCGGCCGCGCAGCACCGCCGCCGCCTCGCGCATGTCCTCGAGCCGGCCGTTGGTGCAGCTGCCGACGAAGACGACGTCGACGGGCTGGCCCAGGATGGGCTGGCCGGCGCGGAGCCCCATGTAGCGGAGCGCCCCCTCGAGCGAGGCGCGCGCCGCCGCGTCCGGCTCGGCCGCCGGGTCGGGCACCGCGGCCGTGACCGGGATGGCCTGGCCGGGGTTGGTGCCGAAGGTGATCATCGGCTCGAGCGCCGAGGCGTCGATGGTCACCTCGCGGTCGTAGCGCGCCCCCTCGTCGGAGGGGAGCTGGCGCCAGCGGGCCACCGCGGCGTCCCAGGCCGCGCCCTGGGGCGCCTTGGGGCGCCCGGCGAGCCAGGCGAAGGTGACCTCGTCCGGCGCGATCAGCCCGGCGCGGGCGCCGGCCTCGATCGACATGTTGCACAGGGTCATGCGCGCCTCCATCGAGAGGGCGCGCACCGCCGGGCCGAGGTACTCGATGACGTGGCCGGTCCCGCCGCCGACGCCGAGCTTGGCGATGATGGCGAGGACCAGGTCCTTGGCGCCGACGCCGGGGCGGAGCGCCCCATCGACGCGGACCGCCAGCGTCTTCGGCCGCCGCTGCAGCAGGCACTGCGTGGCGAGGACGTGCCCCACCTCGGAGGTGCCGATGCCGAAGGCGAGCGCGCCGAAGGCGCCGTGCGTGGCGGTGTGGCTGTCGCCGCAGACCACGGTCATGCCGGGCTGGGTGGCCCCCATCTCCGGGCCGAAGACGTGGACCACGCCCTGCGCGTCGTCGCCGAGGCCGTGCAGCTCGACGCCGAACCTCGCGCAGTTGCGCGCGAGGGTGTCGACCTGCGCCTCGGCCTGGGCGTCGGCGAACGGGTACCGCCCGTCGGGCCGGCGCGGCAGCGTCGGCGTCGAGTGGTCCATGGTGGCGAGCGTCCGGTCGGTGCGGCGCACCGGCAGGCCCCGCTCCGCCAGGAGCGCGAAGGCCTGCGGGCTCGTCACCTCGTGGACGAGGTGCAGGTCGATGTAGAGGACCGCCGGCGTGTCGGCCGACTCCGGCCGGACCACGTGGGCGTCCCACACCTTGTCGATGATGGTGCGAGGGCTCAAGGCGACCCCAGCTCGGCGCGGGCGGCGGCGTCCTGCGGCGCCACCTTGAGCGCGATGCGGTTCACCACGTCGAGGAAGGCGCGGGCGCTCCCCTCGATGATGTCGGTGGAGAGGGCGCGGCCGCGGTAGACGCCGGTCGGGTGCTCCACCTCGATGGTCACCTCGCCCTGGGCGTCCTCGCCCGTGGAGACGCTGGTGATCTGGTAGTCGCGGAGCTTCACGGTGAAGCCGGTCACCTTCTCGACCGCCTTGAAGACGGCGTCGACCGGGCCGTCGCCCGAGGCGACCGCCTGCAGCCGCTCGCCCGCGGCGCTCTTCAGCGCCACCGAGGCGACCGGCAGCGTGCCGGTGCCGGAGGTGGTGGAGAGGGCGTCGAGCTCCCAGGCGACGCTGCCCTTCCCCAGGATCTGGCCGTGGACCACGAGCGCCTCGATGTCGGCGTCGTAGATGTCCTTCTTCTTGTCGGCCAGCACCTTGAAGTCGGCGAAGACCTTGTCGATGGCCGCGTCGGGCAGCTGGTAGCCGAGCGCCACCAGCCGCTCCTTGAGCGCGTGGCGGCCGGAGTGCTTGCCGAGCACGAGCTGGCTCCGGGCGAAGCCCACCTCCTCGGGCCGCATGATCTCGTAGGTCTCGCGGTGGGTCAGCATGCCGTGCTGGTGGATGCCGGCCTCGTGGGCGAAGGCGTTCTGCCCGACGATGGCCTTGTTCCGCTGCACGTGCAGGCCGGTCACCTGCGACACGAGCCGGCTCGTCGGGAAGAGCCGCTCGGTCTTCACGCCCGTGGAGAGCTTCAGCACGTCCTGGCGGGTGCGCACCGCCATGACGATCTCCTCGAGCGAGGCGTTGCCGGCCCGCTCGCCGATGCCGTTGATGGTGCACTCGACCTGGCGGGCGCCCTCCATCACACCGGCCAGCGAGTTGGCGACGGCGAGGCCGAGGTCGTTGTGGCAGTGGACCGAGATGATCGCCTGGTCGATGCCGCGGACGTGCTTCTTCAGGTAGCGGATGGTGTCGGCGTACGTGGACGGCAGCGCGTAGCCGACGGTGTCCGGGATGTTGACGGTGCCGGCGCCGGCCTCGATGGCCTTCTCGACCACCTCGCACAGGAACTCGAGCTCGGTGCGCGCCGAGTCCTCGGCCGAGAACTCGACGTCGTCGAAGCGCTCGCGCGCCATCTTCACGCCCTCGACGGCGCGGCGGATGATCTCGTCCTTCGCCATCTTGAGCTTGAAGTCGCGGTGGATGGGGCTCGTCGCCAGGAAGACGTGGCAGCGGCGGCGCGGCGCGTCCTTGAGCGCCTGCCAGGAGGCCTCGATGTCCCCCTTGTTGCAGCGGGAGAGGCTCGCCACCACCGGCCCATCGACCTCGCGGCCGATGGCGCGGATCGACTCGAGGTCGCCCGGCGAGGCGGCGGCGAAGCCGGCCTCGATCACGTCGACGCCGAGGTCGCGCAGCGCCCGGGCGACCTGGAGCTTCTGCTCCAGGTTCATGGAGGCACCGGGGGACTGCTCCCCGTCGCGCAGGGTGGTGTCGAAGATGACGATGCGGTCCTGGCCGGCTTGGCTCACGTGAGGTTGCCTTTTCGTATCAGGAGCTTGCGTGGGGTGCGACGTGTGGGGGTTGGTGAGTGTAGCAGAGTGCGACGTGGTGGAAGAGGCGGCGGGGCTGATCGGTCGCTGGCTCGACATGACGGATCCACGGCTCCTTGGTGAAGGGCCGTAGAGGGTGTTCCGCCTGTCGGGGCAACCTCTCCGGCCGGTTCGGCGGAAGAGGTCGCGGCGCAGCGTCACCCTGGCCGGGATACCTCTCCCGCCGGGCTAAGAAGTCGACGCTTGCAGCACGCGAAGGACATCGAGCGACGAACGTTAGCGATCGCTTCGCGGTCGGTCAAGAGGCCGGCGCGCCGGGGACCGCACGGGGCGTGCACGAAAACCGGGCACCGCCTCAGTACGGCGGCGTCGCCTCGCGGTCCATCAGCGCGACGAAGGCGTCGAGGCTCATGGTCTTCAGGTCCTCGCCGCCGTGGCGGCGCGGCGAGACGCCCTTGGCCTCGACCTCCTTCTCGCCGACCACGAGCGAGAAGGGGATCTTGGCCAGCTGGGCGTTGCGGATCTTGGCCCCCAGCTTGTCCGACGACTCGTCGAGGTCGACGCGCCAGCCGCGCGCCTGCAGCGTCGCCACCACCTCGCGCCCCCAGTCGTTGAACCGGTCGGAGACGGTGACCACCCGCCCCTGCACCGGCGCCAGCCAGGTGGGGAAGGCGCCGGCGTAGTGCTCGGTGAGGATGGCGATGAAGCGCTCGAACGAGCCGTACACGGCCCGGTGGATCACCACCGGCCGGTGCTCGGCGTTGTCGTCGCCCACGTAGGAGAGGTCGAACCGCTCCGGCGCGGCGTAGTCGAGCTGGATGGTGCAGGTCTGCCAGGTGCGGCCGAGCGAGTCGGTCACCAGCATGTCGATCTTGGGGCCGTAGAAGGCGCCGTCGCCCGGGTTGAGCTTCCAGGGCAGCCCCATCTCGTCGAGCGCCTCGCGCAGCAGCCGCTCGGCCCGATCCCACATGGCGTCGTCGCCGATGCGCTGCTCCGGGCGCGTCGAGAAGGTCGCCTCGAACGCCAGCCCGAAGGCGCCGTAGACGATCTTCATCAGCTCGAAGATGCGCAGCACCTCGTCGGTGACCTGCGACTCCATCAGGTAGATGTGCGAGTCGTCCTGCTCGAACTGGCGCACGCGGGTGAGCCCGCCGAGCGAGCCGGAGGCCTCGTTCCGGTGGAGCGCGTCGGTGGTGTAGTAGCGCAGGGGCAGGTCCCGGTACGACCGCTTGGCCATCCGGTAGATCAGGTGGTGCGACGGGCAGTTCATGGGCTTCAGCGAGAAGGAGCACCGGTCCTCGAGCGGCAGGGCCGGGTCGGACTCGCTGTCGACCACCAGGAACATGTTCTCCTTGTACTTGCCCCAGTGGCCGCTGGTCTCCCAGAGCCGCTTGTTGAAGAGCAGCGGCGTCTTCACCTCCTGGTAGCCGTTCTTGTTCACCAGGCGGCGCATCGCCTCCTCGAGCACGTTGTAGAGCGTGGTGCCGGCCGGCAGCCAGAAGGGCGAGCCGGGGGCGTACTCGTGGAAGGCGAAGAGCCCGAGGGCCGGGCCGAGGCGGCGGTGGTCGCGCTTCTTCACCTCCTCCAGCTTCTGGAGGTGGGCGTCGAGCGCCTTCTTGTCGAAGAAGGCGGTGCCGTAGATGCGCTGCAGCATCGCGTTGTTCGAGTCGCCCCGCCAGTAGGCGCCGGCCACCGAGAGCAGCTTCACCACGCCGATGCGGCCGGTGGAGGGGCCGTGCGGCCCGAGGCAGAAGTCGACCCAGTCGCCGTGGCGGTAGAGGGTGAGCGTGGTCGCCCCCTTGGCCGCGATGTCGTTGATGATCTCGACCTTGTACTTCTCGCCCGCCTTCCCGAAGAGGGCGAGGGCGTCGGCCATCGAGACCTCCTCGCGCACGAAGGGCTGGTCGGCCTTGATGGCCTCGTTGGTGGCGGCCTCGATCTTCTCCAGGTCCGCGGGCGTGAAGGGCTGCTCGCGCGCGAAGTCGTAGTAGAAGCCGTCGTCGATGGCCGGCCCGATGGTCACCTGCGTGCCCGGGTAGAGCTTCTGCACCACGCTCGCCATGACGTGGGCGGCGTCGTGGCGCGCCACCTCCAGCGCCTCGGGGCTCTTGGTGGTGACGACCTCGAGCTTGGCGTCGCGGTCGAGGGCGCGCGACAGGTCCACCGGGCTGCCGTCGAGCTTGGCGAAGTAGGCCGCCTTGGCCAGCCCGACGCCGATCTGCGTCTTCACGAAGTCGAGGACGGAGGTGCCGCGCGGCGCCTCCTTCTGGCTGCCGTCGGGGAGGGTCACCTTGACGAGGTCGGACATGGTGCCCCTGCCTATCCCTGCGACGGAAAAAACGCCAGATCCTCGATCGCTTCGAGGGTCGGGCGCGGCCGGCGGTGGGGCCGGCCCCACCCTTCCCCCGCCGGCGAGGGCGCGGGCCGCGGGGAACCCACACCGCCAGTGCAGCGGGCGTGGTAGGGTGGCGCCTCCACCGGGAGGGACCCATGAGCGAGGAGCTGGAGCTGCAGTTCGAGCGGGCCGAGCTGGACGCGTCGCCCGCCCCCGCGACGCCGGAGGCGGCGGCGCCCGTGGCCTGCGCGGCCTGCGGCGCCCAGGTGCGCACCTACTTCTCGGTGAACGGCCTGACCGCCTGCCGGCGCTGCCACGACGCCGCGGTGGCGCGCCACGGCGGCTCGCACCTGCCGACCCTGGTGAAGGCGCTCGGGCTCGGGTTCCTCGCCGCCCTGATCGGCGCCGCCATCTACTTCGCGGTCGCCAAGATCACCGGCTACGAGATCGGCCTGGTCGCCATCGTGGTCGGCCTGCTCGTCGGCAAGGCGGTGAAGCTGGGGGCCGGCGGGCGCGGCGGGTGGCGCTACCAGGCGCTGGCGGTCGCCCTCTGCTACCTCTCCATCGCCATGAGCTACGGCGCCTTCGTGGTCGCCGAGCTGGCCAAGCGCTCGGAGGCGCGGGCCGCCGAGGCCAGGGCGGCGCCCGGCGCGCCGGCCGCGACTTCCCGCCGGAAAAACTAAAGGCCGTCCTCGGCAGCGAGACCGTCGCGGTGCTCGGCTACGGGGTGCAGGGCCGCGGCC
>DASTGK010000195.1:0-14970 GCA_035719085.1 Anaeromyxobacteraceae bacterium | reverse complement strand
GAGGCGACGGGGCGCGGCCCGGCCGGCGCGGCGGCGGGGGCCGGCGTCGACGCGACCGGCGCGGCGTCGGCGCCCGCGCCCTTCACGGCGTAGCCCTTCGCCTCGATGTGGACGTTGCCGGCGGCGTCGATCACCACCGTGGCGTTCTCGAACCGCTGCCCCGTCACGCCGTCGATGGCGACGCCGTTGAGCGTGATGGTGGGGCCGGCCAGGGCCGGCGGGGCCGCGGCCAGGGCGGCCGCCGCGAGGGCGAGTGCAAGTGCGCGCATCCGTTCGTGGTCCTAGCCCTGCCCGGCGGGGTGCGTCAAGAACGCGGCCGGTGCGCGCTCGATGGTGCGACGGGCGGACGGGGGGCGGTATTCCCCCCGGGCGGCGCGTCCTACACGCCGCGCACCTCGGGACCCCACACCACCTTGTGGAGCTGGAGCGAGAGCCGGGCCTGGAGCCCGTCGGCGAGGAGCCACTCGACGAGCGCCTTCGGCTCGACCCGCCCGAAGACCGGCGAGAAGAGCACCTCGACCCGGCCAGGGAGCCTGTGGCGCCGCGCCACCTCGGCCGACCAGCGGTAGTCGGCCTCGGAGGCGACCACGAACTTCACCTCGTCGTGTGGGCGCAGGGCGTCGAGGTAGGCGAAGTCGGTCGTCTCCTCGCCCGAGCCGGGCGGCTTCACGTCGACGATGCGCACCACCTCCGGCGGCAGCGCCTCGGTGGGGCGCTGGCCGTGGGTCTCGAGCGTCACCTCCCAGCCGCGGGCCAGGAGGTCGCGGCAGAGCTCGGGCAGCTCGCGCTGCAGCGTCGGCTCGCCGCCCGTCAGGCAGACGAGCCGGGTCGGCAGGGGCTCGAGCGCCGCCAGGATCTCGGCGCGCGACCGCTCCTCCCCGCCCTGGAAGGCGTAGGCGGTGTCGCACCAGGTGCAGCGCAGGTCGCAGCCGGTGAAGCGGACGAAGGCGCACGGCCGCCCGGCGCGCGTCCCCTCCCCCTGGATGCTGAAGAAGATCTCGGTGACGCGCATCCGTCACTCGGCGACGCGGCCGCCGCGGGCGTCGGCGAAGCGCGTCCCCGGCTCGGCGCCGAGGGCCTTGCGCAGCCGGCGCCACTCGGCGTCGACGCGGCGCGGGTACTCGAGCGCCCAGTCCGGCAGCTCGGGGCCGCGCTGCAGGAGCTCGTACACGCGGTTCGGGCCGGAGTTGTAGGACATGAGCGCCAGCGCCTGCGAGCCCGGGTAGGCGTCGAGGCAGCGGCGCAGGTAGCGGACGCCGGCGCGCACGTTGGCCACCGGGTCGGTCGGGCCGGCCGCCGGGATCCGGTGCTCCTCCACCTCGCGCTGCATGGTGGCCGGCAGGAGCTGCATCAGGCCGAGGGCGCCGGCGGCGCTCGAGGCGGCCGGATCGAAGCGCGACTCCACCTCGATGACCGCCAGCACCAGCACCGGGTCGACCCGGGCCGCCTCGGCCTCGGTGACGATGGCGCGGGCCAGCCCCTCGTGCAGCGCCTGGGGGGCGGCCGGCATCTTCTCGAAGAGCAGGTCCTCGTAGCGGGCGACGAGCGCCTCCCTGACCGCCTCGGGGCAGCCGGCGGCCAGGCAGGCGCCCAGCTCGGGCTCGGCGGGGCGCAGCGGACGAGGGCCGTCGGCCAGCCTGGCCGGCACGGCCAGGACCGCCAGCAGCAGCGCCGAGGCGAACAGCAGCCTCAGGGCGCCTCTCGTCCACCCGCTCCTCATCACGGTGCCCGCTTCTCCTTGGCCAGCTCGTCCACCTTGGCCGCGATGACGTCGAGCCGCTTCTCGATGGCCTCGAGGTCCCCCTTGGTCGGGACCCGCAGCCGGCTCGCCGCCTTCTTCACCCCGTCGTCGATCGCCTTCTCCAGCTCCTTGCGCTGCGACTGGAGCCGGTCGCCGAACTCGCGGGCGTGGCGCCGCACGTCCTCCGGCGAGAAGCCGGCCGCGTCGGCCAGCCGGTTGAGCACCTTCTCGGCCTCCTGCTCCGCCGCGTTGACGCCGGCGAGGGCGTGCGACCAGGCCTCCTTGAACATCTCCTGGATGTCGGCCATGGCTACGCCTCCGCCTTCTTGGTCACCTTCTTCGCGGGGCGCGCCTTCTGCCTCTTCTCGAAGCGCTTGGCAAGCCGGTCGAGCTCGCGGTGGAGCTCCTCGACCTGCTCGCGCGTCGCAACCCCCAGGAACGACACGGCCTTTCCCTGCAGCTCGACGAGGCGCTCGAGCGCCTCGGCCCGGAAGGTCTCGGCCTTGCCGCGCCACTCCTCGGCGCGGACGGCGCCGGTCCGCTGCAGCTTCTCGACCCGGTCGCGGAGGTCGGCGACCCGGTCGTCGCTCGCCAGCTTGTGGAGCATCACCTCGATGTCCTTGCGGCTCGCCTTGCCCTTCTCGACCAGCTCCTTGAGCGTCTTCTGGGCGCTCTCCTCGAGCTGACCGAGCCGGACCTGGGCCTGCTCGAGCTGGCCCTTCAGGAACTCGGGAACCTTGATGGCCCGCTTCGAGCCGTTCTTGTGCGCCTCGGTCATGGAAGCCTCCTCGGTCTAGTGGGAGGCGCTCATGTGCGCCATCCCCTTCCCCTGGCTCACCCGTAACGCGATGCGTCAGGCCCGTCAAGGCGACGCGACGCGTCATCCTCGGGCTCTCCTGAAAGGTGGGGGTGGTTCAGCGTGGGCGCAAGTCGGCACCGACCGCCTGCGACACCTCGGCCAGTCCGTCGCGCGCGAGCAGCCGCGCCAGCCCCTCGTTCACCCGCGTCGCGAAGCCGGGGCCGCCGTAGATGAAGCCGGTGTAGACCTGCACCAGCGAGGCGCCGGCCCGCAGCTTCTCGTAGGCGTCCTCGGCGCTCATGACGCCGCCCGAGCCGATGACCGGCACCCGCCCGGCGGCGCGGCGGGCGACGCGCCGGATCACCTCGGTGGACCGCGCGGTGAGCGGCGCGCCGGAGAGGCCGCCCGCCTCCTTGGCGCGCGGGTGGCGCTCCACGCCGGCGCGGGAGAGCGTGGTGTTGGTCGCCACGATGCCGGCCACGCCGGCGGCGATCGCCACGTCCACCGCCTCGTCGAGCGCCTCGTCCTCGAGGTCGGGGGCGAGCTTCACCAGGAGCGGCTTGCCCGGCGCCCGCTCGCGCAGCCGCCCGACGCAGGCGCGCAGCAGCCGGTCGAGGGCGTCCCGCTCCTGCAGCTGGCGCAGCCCCGGCGTGTTGGGCGAGGAGATGTTGACCACCAGGTAGTCGGCGTACGGGTGGAGCCGGTCGATGCAGGCGAGGTAGTCGTCGACCGCCTGCTCGTTGGGCGTGACCTTGTTCTTGCCGACGTTGACGCCGACCGGCCCCATGCGCGCGCCGGCGGGCAGGCGGGCGAGCCGCTGGCCGCAGGCCTCGGCGCCGTCGTTGTTGAAGCCCATCCGGTTGATGAGGGCGCGGTGCTCGGGGAGCCGGAAGACGCGCGGCCGCTCGTTGCCCGACTGCGGCCGCGGCGTGATGGTCCCCACCTCGACGTGCGAGAAGCCCATGCCGAAGAGGCCGCCCACCGAGGCGTTCCCCTTGTCGAAGCCGGCGGCCAGGCCGACCGGGCTCTCGAAGTCGAGGCCGAGGACGCGGCAGCGGAGCGACGGGGCGGCGCGCGGCCGGCGCCAGCGGGCGTAGCCGACCGGCACGGCGTGCAGCGCGGCGTGGGCGAGGCGGTGGACGGTCTCCGGATCGAAGCGGAAGAGGACCCAGCGCAGGAGGCTCCAGAGCATGCCTCCGTCTACCGCGGATCGAGGTCGAGGGTCATGACGATCGCGTCCTCGCCCTCCTCCGTGTAGTAGTTCGGCCGCACCCCGACCTGCTTGTAGCCGAGCGCCCGGTAGAGCGTCAGCGCCGGCAGGTTGGAGCGGCGCACCTCGAGCGTCACCAGCCGGCAGGCCTTGCGCCGGCCCCAGGCGTGCGCCTCGGAGAGGAGCGCCCGCCCCACGCCGCGCCGCCGCGCCTCCGGGGCGGTGGCGACGTTGAGCACGTGCACCTCGTCGTGGACCAGCCAGAAGATGACGTAGCCGACGATCCGCTCCGCCGCGCCGGCCCCCTCCACCGCGGCCAGCATCACCGACCAGGCGTGGGCGAGCTCGTTGCGCAGGAGCTGCTCCGACCACGGGTGGCGGAAGCCGGCCGCCTCGATCTCCATGAGGCGGGGCAGGTCCGCCTCGCCGATGCGCCGGTAACGCAGCGCGGGCGGCGCGGTCACGGCGCCGGCTCCTCGCGCAGGGCCGGCAGGAGCACGCGCACGTCGGCCCGGGAGCGCAGGTCGGCGACGAGCTGCCTCACCTGCGCCTGCGCCTTCTCGTCGGCCAGCCGCGCCCGCACCGCCTCGCGGGCCCCGGGCGCCTCGAGCGAGGCCCCCTTCGCCTCGAGGAAGCGGGCCACCTCGGCGTCGGAGACGCGCGAGGCGCGGCCGACGCGGCTCTCCAGGTAGCGGGCCACGCGCAGGCCGCGGGCCAGCATCACCGAGAGCTCCTCCTCGGAGAGCTCGGCGGCGGCGAGGAAGCGCTCGTAGGCCGCGGCGGTGGAGAAGCGGTCGCGGAAGCGGCGCACCTCGCCCTGGGCGTCGTCGCGCCCCACCTCGTCGACCCCGAGGCGCGCCGCCTCGTCGGCCACCAGCCACTGATCGACGAGCCAGCGCAGCGCCGCCCGGAGCGCCGGCGCGTCGAGGGGCGCGGCGGCCGCCTCGATCGCCCCCTGCCCCACCAGCGCCACCCGCGCCTCCTCGGTCAGCTTGGTGAGCGTCACCGCGCGCGGCGGCGCGCCGGCCGGGTTGCGCACCACGGCGACGATCTGCTCCACCAGCACCCCCTCGCCGGGGGCGGCGGCCAGCGCCGCGGCGAGCAAGGTGGCGAGCATGGGCGGCATGGTAGTCCAGGTCCGGCATTGACGCCCCGCCCCGGCGCGTTACGTTTCGGCCGTGCCTCCACCGCGCGACCTGTACGACATCCTGGGCGTCCCCCGCACCGCGTCGGCCGACGAGGTGAAGAAGGCCTACCGGCGGGCGGCGAAGAAGTACCACCCGGACGTCAACCCCGGGAACAAGCAGGCCGAGGAGAAGTTCAAGGAGGCCAGCGCCGCCTTCGAGGTCCTCTCCGATCCCAAGCGCCGCCAGCTCTACGACGAGTTCGGCGCCGACTCGCTGCGCACCGGCTTCGACGCGGCGCGCGCCGAGGAGGTGCGCCGCTGGCGCCGGCAGGGGGCGCCGCCCGGCGGCCAGCCCTTCGACTTCGGCGACTTCGCCACGGTGGACGTCGAGGGGGTCGGCGACCTGGGGTCGATCTTCGAGCAGATCTTCGGCGGCGGGCGCCGGGCCGGGCCGCGCGCCCGGCGGGCCATGGTGCCGCAGCCGGGCGAGGACGTGACCGCCGATCTGGAGATCGGCCTGCGCGAGGCGGTGCTGGGCGGCGAAGCCGACGTGCAGGTGGACGGCCGCCGGCTGCGCATCACCATCAAGCCGGGCCTGGCCGAGGGGTCGCGGATGCGGCTCGCCGGCCAGGGCGGCCCGGGGCTGCACGGCGGCCCCGCGGGCGACCTGCTCCTCCGCATCCGGCTCCGCCCCCACCCGCTCGTCCGGGTGGAGGGCAAGGATCTCTCGCTCGACCTGCCGCTCACCGTGCCGGAGGCGGTCACCGGCGCCGAGGTGGAGCTGCCGACCTTCGAGGGGACGGTGCGGCTGCAGGTGCCGGCCGGCGCCCAGAGCGGCACCCGCCTGCGGCTGCGCGCCAGGGGGCTGCCGGACGTGAAGGGCGGCCCGCGCGGCGACCTCTACGCGGTGGTCAAGCTGGTGCTGCCGGAGAGGAGCGAGCGGCTGGCCGAGGCGGTCGAGCCGCTCAAGGCGCTCTACAAGGGCGATCCGCGCGCGGGCATCTCGTTGTAGAACCTGCGCCGCGCCGCCCCGTCGTCACGGTGGCCTGGCGGGAGGAGCGATGGGGATCTTCGATCTGTTCGGCTCGCGGGAGGACCGCGAGCAGGGCGCGCTGAGGAAGCTGGCCCGCAAGGTGACCGAGAAGTACGGCCCGCCGGAGAACCGGCAGAAGGTCATCGACCAGCTCGGCGACATGGGGACGCCCGGCGCCCTCAAGACGCTCTGCCTGCGCTTCACCATCCTGGCCGAGCCGGGCATCACCGACCAGGAGGAGAAGGAGTCGGCCCGCCGCTGGCTGGCCGACGCCGGGCGCGACGCCATGGCGCCGGTCGCCGAGTTCATCCACGAGCAGGAGAGCGGCGTCTCCTGGGGGCTGCAGGTGCTGGCCGCCGTCGCCTCCCCGGCCGAGGTGCTCGACGTGGTGGTGGCCGAGCTCACCCACCTCGGCGCCGTCTACCAGCGCGATCCCGAGAAGAAGCTCACGCTCCTCACCTGGGCCGCCGAGCACCACGCCGGCGCCGGCGACGAGCGGATGGAGAGGGCGCTGCTGGCGCTGCTGGAGGACTTCTCCGACGACGTCCGCATCGCCGCCACCCGCGCCCTGGCCGCGCGGCCCCTCACCGAGCCGGCGCGCGTCGGGCTCGTCCAGCTCCTGCTGCGGGACAAGGACAACGCCCGGGTGCGCGGCGAGGTGCTCTCGGCCCTGCACCAGCTCGGCGCCGACGTGAAGGGGTACCGCCCCTCGGTGGAGCCGCTCGTCGTGGAGCCCTGGTTCCTCGACAAGGACGGCGCGGTCAAGAAGCGCGGCTAGCGCGCCCGCCGATGGAGCCCGCCCCGGCACCCGCCGCCCCCGGCCGCCCCACCGCCGGCGACCGCACCCTGCTCGGCCGCCTCTTCGGCCCGGTGCGCGTCCCCGAGGGCGCGCCGGCCGAGCTCGCCGCCCTGGCCGCCCGCGGCAGCCTGGTGGTGGTGATGCGCTCGTCGGGGCTGCTCAACTTCCTCTACCTGCGCTGGCTGCTGCGCCGGCTCGGGCTGCCGCCGCTCCGCGCCGCCCAGGGCTTCGGCGGGCTGGCCGGGGCGCTGGCCCGCATCCGCCGCTCCCGCCGCGGCCTGGAGGAGGCGGTGGCGGCCGGCCACTCCAGCGTCGTCTTCCTGGGCGAGCGCTCGCCGGCCACCGATCCCTTCGCCCACCTGGTCAGGCTGCAGCGCTCGCTGGCGCGCCCGGTCTACCTCGTGCCGGCGCTGCTCCTCTACAGCCGGCGGGCGCCGCGGCTGCAGCCCTCGCCCTGGGACGTGCTCTTTGGCTCGCCCGAGGCGCCGAGCGCCCTCGCCAACGTCATCGGCTTCCTGCGCAACTTCCGGCGCGCCTTCCTCTCGGTGGGCGACGCCGTCGACCTGCGCGCCTTCGCCGCCGGGCGGCCCGAGATGGCCGACGCCGCGCTGGCCCGCACCCTGCGCGGCGCCCTCCTCGTGCACCTCGGCCGCGAGCTGCGCGCCGCCGTCGGCCCGCCGCTCAAGGCGCCGCGGCGGGTGCGCGAGAAGGTGCTGCGCGACCGCTCGCTGCGCGCCACGCTCGACGGCCTGGCCCGCGAGACGGGCAAGGCGCCGGCGCTCCTCGGGCGCGAGGCCGAGCGCTGCCTCGCCGAGATCGCCAGCCGCTACGACCCGGCCTTCGTCTCGGTGGCGCGCACCATCCTCTCGGGCGTCTTCGCCAAGCTCTACGAGTCGGTGGAGGTGGACGAGGCCGGCCTGGCGCGGGCGCGCAAGGCGGCCACCGCGGCGCCGGTGGTCTTCTGCCCGAGCCACAAGAGCTACGTCGACTTCCTGGTGATGTCGTGGCTCCTCTACTCGCGCGGCATGCCGGCGCCCCACATCGCCGCCGGCATCAACCTGGCCTTCTGGCCCTTCGGCGCCATCGCCCGGCGCGGCGGCGCCTTCTTCATCCGGCGCACCGTGAAGGGCGACCGGGTCTACACCGCCGTGCTGCGCGCCTACGTGAAGCACCTGCTGCGCGACCGCTTCCCGCAGGAGTTCTACGTCGAGGGCGGGCGCAGCCGGACCGGCAAGCTGCTCTTCCCGAAGATGGGGCTCGTCTCCATGGAGGTGGACGCCTGGCTCGAGGGGGCGGCGGCCGACGTCCTCTTCGTGCCGGTGGCCATCGACTACGAGCGGCTCATCGAGGCCTCGGCCTACCTGCGGGAGCTCTCGGGCGGCGAGAAGCGGAAGGAGAGCCTGGGCGGCCTGCTCGGCGCCGTCACCGTCCTCTTCCGCCGCTACGAGCGGCTCTACGTCCAGTTCGAGGAGCCGATCTCGCTGTGCGCGGTGGCGGAGCAGCGGCTCGGGGCGCGCGCCGCGTCGCTCTCGGTCGACCCCGACTGGGCCGGCGACTCCTCGCCGCGGGCGCCCGGCGCGGGCGGCGACGAACCGGCCGAGGCGAAGCGGCAGCTGGTGCAGGCGGTCGCCACGCGCATCGCCTACGGCATCGGGCGCGCCGTCACCATCACGCCGGTCGGCCTGGTGGCCGCCGCCCTGCTCTCCCACGTGAAGCGCGGCCTCGGCGCCGGCGAGGTGGCCCGCCGCGTCGAGCTGCTCCGCTACATCGCCGCCGAGGGGGGCGCCCGCTTCGGCCGCGACCTGCCCGGCGCCTCGTCGGATCCGCGCCAGCCCGGGCCGATCGCCGACGCCGTGCGCCGGCTGGCGGCGGAGGGGACCGTGCGGGTCGAAGTGGCGGCCGGCGAGCACATCTACCTCGTGGTGGACGAGCGGCGGCCGGTGCTCGACTACCACCGCAATGCCGTCATCCACCGCTTCGTGGCGCCCGCCATCGTGGCGGCGGCGGTGCGCGCCGCGGGCCCGGCGCCGACGCTGGCGGCGGTGCGCGAGCGGGCCGCCTGGCTCTCCCGCCTCTTCAAGCTCGAGTTCATGTACCGGCCCGGCGCCGGCCTGGACACCATCCTGGCCGACAACCTGGCCTTCCTGGAGCGCGTGGGCGGCCTCGTCCGGGACGGGGACCGGCTGCGGACCGGGCCGCTGCCGGAGCCGGTGGCCTTCCTGTCCGAGTTCCTGCGCCCTTACCTCGAGGCCTACCTGACGGCGTCGGAGGCGGCGGTGGCGCTCCTCGGCGACCCGACGCGCCCTCCCCTCGACCGGCGCGGGCTGGTCCGCGCCTCCCTCGAGCGGGGGCGCGCCGCCTTCCTGGCCGGCCGCATCGCACATCGCGAGTCCCTGTCGAAGGCCACCCTCGAGAACGCGGTCGAGTGGCTGGTGCAGACGGGGCACCTCGCCGACGCCGACGGGAAGCTCCGGATCGCGCAGCCGCCCGCCGATCTTCGGGAAATCATCGACGGGATGACTCGTCATCTCGCGTCGTGAAGCTGCACGAAATGTGCGGCCGCCTCTTCCACGGCTGCGTCTTTTTGGACTAGGCTGCGCCCTCACCCCGCGGAGCATCGACCGCAGATCCGAGGCACCAACCTTTCCCCCCGGAAAAGGGACGCAGACCCCAGGAGGCTGACCGATGTCGAACCGGATTCTTCACAAGGGACTCCAGGCCAAGGTGATGAGCGCCGAGGGCGCCGCCGCGCTCATCCCGAACGGCAGCGTGGTCGGCATGTCCGGCTTCACCGGCGCCGGCTACCCCAAGGCCGTCCCCACCGCGCTCGCCAAGCGGGCGCTCGACGAGCGGCTCAAGGGCAAGCCCCTGAAGCTCGACGTCCTCACCGGCGCCTCCACCGGCCCGGAGCAGGACACGATGATGTCGGTGGTCGAGGCCCAGCGGTTCCGCTACCCGTACCAGGGCGACGCCGCCACCCGCGAGAAGATCAACGCCGGCCTCATCGAGTACCAGGACATGCACCTGTCCCACGCCGGGACGCAGGTCCGCTACGGCTACTTCGGCAAGGGCGGCAAGAACACCATCGACTTCGCGGTCATCGAGGTCACCAAGATCCTCGAGGACGGCACCGCCATCCCGTCGTCCTCCTGCGGCGCCAACAACATCTACCTGGAGCACGCCGACAAGATCATCCTGGAGGTCAACTCCTGGCAGGACGAGCGGCTCGAGGGGATGCACGACATCATCTCGATGAGCTCGATCCACGGCGAGCGCCAGCCGATCCCCATCCTCAAGGCGGACGACCGCAAGGGCTCGAAGTACTGGAAGTTCGACCTGAGCAAGGTCGTCGCGGTGGTCGAGACCAACAACCCCGACCGCAACGCGGCCTTCAAGGCCCCTGAGGAGATCCACAAGAAGATCGCCCAGCACATCCTCGCCTTCTTCGACGGCGAGGTGAAGGCGGGCCGGCTCTCCAAGCACCTCACGCCGCTGCAGTCGGGCGTCGGCAACATCGCCAACGCCGTGCTGGTCGGGCTCAACGAGGGCCCCTTCGACCAGATGATCAGCTACACCGAGGTGATCCAGGACGGCATGCTCGACATGCTCGACTCCGGGAAGCTCACCGCGGCGTCGGCCACCGCCTTCTCGGTCTCGCCCGAGGGCCAGGTCCGGTTCAACAAGAACATCGACCGGTACCGCAAGCAGATCATCCTGCGCCCGCAGGAGATCTCGAACCACCCCGAGGTCATCCGCCGCCTCGGCTGCATCGCCATGAACGGGTTCGTCGAGGCCGACATCTACGGCCACATCAACTCGACCCACATCGCCGGCAAGGGCATCGAGAACGGCATCGGCGGGTCGGGCGACTTCGCCCGCAACTCGGCCTACACCATCTTCATGTCCCCGGCGACGGCCAAGGACGGGAAGATCTCGGCCATCGTCCCCTTCGCCTCGCACATCGACCACACCGAGCACGACGTCTCCGGCATCGTGACCGAGTACGGCTTCGCCGACCTCCGCGGCCGCAGCCCCAAGGAGAAGGCGAAGGAGATCATCGAGAAGTGCGCCGCGCCCGAGTTCCGGCCGGTCCTGTGGGACTACGTGAAGCGCGCCATGAAGCGCCCGAGCGCCGGCCTCCACTCGCCGCACATGTTCGAGGAGGCCTTCTCGTTCCACACCCGGTACCTGCAGACCGGCTCGATGATGCCGAAGAAGTAGGCCTCGTCCACCCGCTGCACGCCGTCGAACGGCGGCTCCTCTCGCGAGGGGCCGCCGTTCTCCTTTCCAGTGCGGCTACGGCCCGACGACGGTCAGGACCGCGCCCTGGATGACGCCGCCAAAGTGGCTCGCGACGAGCGTCTCGCCCACGGTGCCGTAGCCGGACGAGAGGTGCGTGGGGACCGGGAAGGCGGCGCTGGCGGCGCCCGCCGGGACGGTCACCACCGCGGGCGCGCCGGCGTCGAGGCCGAAGAAGTCGTTGGCGATCCAGACCTGCACCGCCGCGCCACCGACCGGCGCCGGGCCGGTGAGCGTGAGCGTGGCGGTCGCCGTGGCGCCGGAGGGCACCGAGGCAGGCGCGAGGGCGACGGCGGCGACCTGCAGGCGTGGCGTGGCGGGCGCGGCCGCCGGGGCGACCGTGAGCGAGGTCGCCAGGAAGCTCGACGGGTTGGGGGTGGTGGTCATGGCGGTGACGCTCACCGTGGCCGGCGCGGTGAGGTACGGGCTGGCGACCAGCGCGAAGGTGGCGCTCGACTCGCCGGCCGGGATCCGGACGAACTGCGGGCCGGCGAGGACGCCCCTCGGGAAGCCGAGGTAGACCACGGCGCCGCTGCCGGCCGAGACGGTGGCGGTCAGCGCGGCGCCGGCCGTCACGGTGGAGGCCGAGAGGGTGAGCGAGGTGGCGCCGCCGCCCGCCTGGGAGGAGAGCTGGGGTCCGACGTCAGAGGCCAAAGGCTGGTCGGCCGGCTCCATGGAGCCGCAGGCCGTGAGGAGGATGGCTGGGGTGGCGAGGAGGACGGGGAGGATCAGGCTCGGTCGCGTCATGGACGTCTCTCCCAAGGCCCCGAAACAACTGGGGCCTCGTCGATGCTGGTGGACCGCGGTGCAGCTGCCAGGACGACACCAGGCCCCGTAAGCGAGCGTCACTCCATCATGCGATACCCATGAGTGGCCTGTTCGCGACTGTCACCCCCGCCGTCGCGTACACTCCGCGCCCATGCTCGACCTCGACCTCGCCATGACCACCGCCCGGCGCGCCGCCGAGGCGGCGGCGGCCGCCTCGATGCGCCACTTCCGCGCCGGCGTGAAGGTGGAGGTGAAGCCCGACCGGACGCCGGTGACCGCCGCCGACCGCGAGTCGGAGGCGGCCATCATCGAGGTGATCCGCGCCGCCTTCCCCGACCACGCGCTCCTCGGCGAGGAGACGGGCGCCCACGCCGGCAGCGCCGAGTCGCGCTGGATCATCGACCCGCTCGACGGGACCAAGGGCTTCACGCGCGGCCGCGGCTTCTGGGGGCCGCTCGTGGCGCTCGAGCACCGGGGCGAGATCGTGGCCGGCGCCATGGCCCTGCCGGTGCAGCAGGAGGTCTACTGGGCGGCGCGCGGCAAGGGCGCCTGGCTCGCCACCGCCGGCCACGCCCCGGTGCGCCTCCAGGTCTCGGGCGTCGCAGCCTGGGCCGACTCGACCCTCTCGCTCGGCGAGCCGCACGTCCTCTTCCGCCCGCCGGTGCTGGAGCGGGTCATGGCGCTCGCGCTCTCGGCCCAGACGGCCCGCTGCTACGGCGACCTGGCCGGCTGCGCGCTCGTCCTGAAGGGCCAGGCCGAGGCCTGGATCGAGGCCGGGGTGCAGCTCTGGGATCTCGCGCCGCTCAAGATCCTGGTGGAGGAGGCGGGCGGCACCTTCACCGACCTCGCCGGCGTCGCCACCCACCAGCACGGCAGCTGCGTCGCCTCGAACGGCAAGGTGCACGCCGCGGTGGTGGCAGCGCTGGGCTAGCCCACGGGCGCGCGGCGGAAGAGGTCCACCACCGCGCCGGCCCGGCCGGCCACGCGCGCCCGGCCGCGAGCCCACTCGCGCAGCGCCTTGATCTGCTCCTCGTAGGTCTTGAAGAGCGGCACCAGGTCCTGGGCCACGCGGCGCAGGTCGGCGGTCTCTAGCTCGCGCCCCTGGGCGTAGGCGCGGTGCAGGCCACCCACCACCACCTGCTCCAGCTCGGCGCCGGAGTAGTCGGCGCACAGGTCCGCCACGGCGCCGAGGTCGAGCGTCGCCGGATCGCGGCCGCGCCGGACCAGGTGGAGCGCCAGGATCTCGCGCCGCGCCTCGAGGTCGGGCAGGTCGACGAAGAAGAGCTCGTCGAAGCGGCCGCGCCGCAGCAGCTCCGGCGGCAGCCGGGTCACGTCGTTGGCGGTGGCCACGACGAAGACCGAGCCGCGCCGCTCCTGCAGCCAGGTGGAGAAGGCGCCCAGCAGCCGGGCCGCCCGCGCCTCGCCCCCCTGCCCCGGCGCGCTGCCGGCGAACCCCTTCTCGATCTCGTCGACCCAGAGCGCCACCGGGGCGATCCCCTCGGCCGCCTCGAGCGCGGCGGCCAGGCTCTCCTCCGCCCCCTCGCGACCGAGGACGCGCGGCAGGTCGAGCCGCAGGAGCGGCACGCCGAGCCGGGCGGCGGCCGCCTTGGCCGCCAGCGACTTGCCGCAGCCCTGCACGCCCACCAGCAGCACGCCGCGCGGCGCCGGCAGGCCGAAGCGGGCGGCGTCGGGGGCGAAGGCGAGCGCCCGCTCGTCGAGCCAGCCCTTGAAGGCGCCGAGGCCGCCGAGGTCGTGCGCCGTCTCGCCCGACTCCACCAGCTCGAGCCCCAGGTCGCGGGCCAGCAGCCGCTTCTTCTCGGCCAGGATCGAGGCCACGCCGGCGTCGCCGAGCGCCGGATCGACCCGCAGCGCCCGGGTGAAGGCGCGCCGCGCCTGCCCCTCCGAGAGGCCGCGCGCCGCCGAGAGGGCCCGGTGGCGCGCCGGCGGGGCGGGCGCCGCGGCCGCCTGCGAGACGAGCGCGATCTCGAGCAGCGCCGCCAGCTCCACCTCGTCCGGCAGCGGCACGCGCAGCACCGCCGCCTCGGCCGAGAGCCCGTCCGGCAGCTCCAGCCGCGGCGCCACGATGGCGAGGCAGCGCCCCTCGGCGGCGAGCCGTGGGAGGACGTCGCGCACGGCGCGGGCCACCGTCGGGTCGCGCAGGGCGACGTGGAAGTCGAGGAGCACCGCCAGCACCGGCGCGGGCGCGGCCAGCACCGCCTTCAGCGCCGCGAGCGGATCGCGCGCCGCCGGCGCCAGCGGCTCGAGGCCGCGGGCGGCCGACCAGGTGACGACCTTGGCCTCGAAGCCCTCGGCGGCGGCGCGGCAGAGGGCGGCGGCCCGCTCCTCCTCGGCGGTCACCAGGTAGACGACGGGGGTGCCGGCCGCCCACAGCTCGGCGATCTCGGTGGCGAGGTGGCTCACGCGATGCCCTCCACGTCGGCGGTGGCGCGCATCGCCTCCTCGAAGGCGGTGGCGCCGCTCGCCACCTTGCGCACGGCGTGGTCGCGCAGCCCCTTCAGCCCGTCCTGGCGCGCCGTCCGCGCCAGCACCTCGGGCGTGGCCCCCTCGGCGATGAGGTGGCGCAGCCGGGCGTTGACGCCCAGGATCTCGAAGATGCCGGTGCGGCCGTAGAAGCCGGTGTAGCGGCACTTGGGGCAGCCCTGGCCGCGCCGCGCCAGCAGCTGGCCGGCGTGCTCCTCCGGGTGGGGCACGCCCAGCTCCGCCACCTCGTCGGCGGTGAGCGGCACGTCCTCGGCGCAGGCCGGGCAGACCTGGCGCACCAGCCGCTGCGCCGCGACGCCGGCCAGCGTGGCGGCGATGAGGAAGCTCGGCACCCCGAGGTCGCGCAGGCGGGCGATGGCGCCGACCGAGTCGTTGGTGTGGAGCGTGGTGAGCACCAGGTGGCCGGTGAGGGCCGCCTGCACCGCCTGCGTGGCCGTCTCCGCGTCGCGGATCTCGCCCACCATGATGACGTCCGGGTCCTGGCGCAGCACGTGGCGCAGCGCCTCGGCGAAGCTGGTGCCGGTGCGCGGGTTGGCGGCGATCTGGTTGAACTCCTCGTGGACCATCTCGATGGGGTCCTCGATGGTCACCACGTTCACCTCGGGCGAGGCCAGCGCCTGCAGCGCCGAGTAGAGCGTGGTGGTCTTGCCGCTGCCGGTGGGGCCGGTGACGACCACCAGGCCGTGCGGGCGC
>DASTGK010000194.1:0-7471 GCA_035719085.1 Anaeromyxobacteraceae bacterium | reverse complement strand
CACCACCATCGGTTCGCTCAAGCAGCAGGGCCGCCACGCCCTCGCCTTCGTCACCGACGCCCTGGTCGCCGCCGCGCATCGCCGCCGGCCTCCGTCCTTGCTACCCTACGCTGCGTGAAGTGGGGCGTGAACGGTTACCCTCCGGCCACCGGGGTTCTGTGCCTGAGCGTCAACGCAGACGCCCGCTGGAGCGACCCGGAGCTACGTGGCGGACGAGGGGAAGAGCAGGACCCGTGGGAGGGCGTGCCTTGGCAAATCCAGTGACTCGAGCAGGACGGCTCCTGCTGGTGCTCGCCCTGGCCGCGGCGCCACTCGCAGCCGCATGCGCCGAGAGGGGCTCGTCAGACAGGTCGCGAGCCACCGCGGAGGATCTTGCGGCCTCCTTCCGGCTGGCGGTGCTGGCCGGTGACGCCGACGCCGTGGCTGGGCTCATCCTGCCTGAAGGCTTCGTGTGCGGTGAGACGGCCTGGCCCAAGGCGCAGATCGTCAGGAGTCTGCGGCCGGGCGGCGGGCTCTACCCGGCCCTCTTCGACACCCAGGAGCTCCGGAGGAATGTGGTGGCCGCCGGATTTGAGCCGAGTCGAAAGGCGCTGGGGATCGCCGCCGAGGAGGTCCTCAGTTACCGTGACTTCTTCCGCAAGCACCCCACCGCTCGAGCCGTCGTCAACGGCAACGCCAAGACCGCGGTCGTCTGGTGGTACCGGAGCGAGCCGTTCGCCCTTCCCTTTCTCTGGCCGTTCGGGGCGATGCGCCTCGCTGACGGCCGGTGGTGGATCAGCGCCATTGGATGCTGATGCGGCGGCACCGCCGCCACGCGCTGGAGTGAAGCCGCGGGCCTCACCATCGAGCGTGGCTCGCCTTGGGGCTCGACCGCTCCGGGGCGCCGATCGGAGCGAGCAGCGCGATGGCGATCGCGACCTCGCGCGCGAACCAGCGCGTCGTGGCCAGCCACCCCAGCGCCGACATCACCACCACCAGGAGCAGGAAGGGATCGGGGAGGCCGACCGTCCACATGCCACGGATCGCGAGCAGCGCCGGGATGACCAGCGCCGCGAGCCAGAGCACGTTCGCGGCCGGCGCCCACGCCGGCCGGAAGAGCAGGCGGACCGCGCTCCCGCCCTCCCGAGACAGGATCTCCCCCTCGACGACCGGCAGCGCGCTGGCGCGGATCAGCTTGCTCACGCGACGGATCTCGAACTGCCGCCACCGAACCCAACCATGGAATGGCTTCTCGACGCGCTCCCACGGCAAGATGAGGCGCCGCTCGCCGACGAGCCCCTCGAGCGCGCGGACGACCTCGTCCGGGGCGAGCCGGGACACCAGCAGCACCTCCTTGCGGGGGAAGAGCGCTCGCATCTCGCGAGCATCATGGCCGACCGCAACCGCTCCACGATGCGTCACGATGCCTCGCTTCCCTGGTGCGGCGGGAGGCGTGGCGTGGAGGATGCTCACCCGCCGAATGGGGTTCGGCCGCGCCGCACTGGGCGTGATATCGTCCACGTGCCCGATCTGGTGGAAGAGTCCGCGGGAGGTCATCGCATGAGGGTATGCTTCGTCGAGGCCACGCCGGTTCAGGTGATCTCGGCGGTGCTGATTGGTGCTCTGGCCTGTTTCAACCTCTGGGTGTCGTGGCACCTGCTCCGCTACTCGTTCAAGGAGCGCGATCCCATCTCGAGGGCGTCGCCGGCTGTTCGTTTCCTCGGTGGCCTCTTCGCCGGCGCGTGCGGCCTCTTCATGCTCGTCCTCGTGCTCTATTACCTGGTGGTGCGACCCGTCTGCGGTCCAGCGGGGATCTCGTGAGACGGCTCTGCTTTGTGGACACGCCAGTCCAGACCCCGTCTGCCGTGGTGCTGACCGTTCTGGCCTGCGCAGGCCTCTGGCTCGCCTCGCACCTGCTCCGTCACTCGTTCAAGCGCGATCCGATCTTCGCCGAGGTGTCGCCGGCCGTTCGCTTCGTCACGGGCCTGTTCACCGCTGCGTGCTCGGCTCCCCTGCTCGGCCTCACGCTCTATTACCTGGTGGTTCGTCCCGTATGCAGTCCTTGATCAGGGACGAGCGTGCCGGGAGGCTGCGCTAACCCTTCCAGGCGGCTGCGCGAACCCCGAACCTGCAGGTAAGGCGCCCCAGCGCCGGGACGCGAGGCCCCGCTCGCCGCCGCACGACTCGCCCGGGGCTTCCACGGGCGAGGGGCCTGCCGGCCCGGGGCTTCTCGGGTATGCTCCGCGCCCGTGAAGAACCGGTCGGCCCTGGGCATCCTCTTCCTCGTCGTCTTCGTCGATCTCCTCGGGTTCGGCATGGTCATCCCGGTGATGGCGCTCTACGCCAAGCACCTGGGCGCCGCCGAGGCCAACACCGGCTGGCTCTCCACCGGCTTCTCGCTCATGCAGCTCGGCTTCGCCCCGGTGTGGGGCGTCCTCTCCGACCGGATCGGCCGCCGCCCGGTGCTGCTCGTCTCCATCGCCATGACGGCGCTGGCCTTCCTGGGCTACGCGCTCGCCCCCACCTTCGCCTGGCTCCTCGCCTCGCGCCTCTTCGCCGGCGCCGCCACCGCCAACATCGCCATCGCGCAGGCCTACGTGGCCGACGTCACCACGCCCGAGGGGCGCGCCCGCGGCATGGGCGTCATCGGCGCCGCCTTCGGCCTCGGCTTCGTCTTCGGCCCGGCCATCGGCGGCTTCCTCTCCGGCTACGACCTCTCCTGGCCCGGCTTCGCCGCCGCCGGGCTCTCGGCGGTGAACCTGGTGGGCGCCTGGCTGCTCCTGCCCGAGCCGGCCGCCCACTCGGCCGCCGGCGCCGAGCTGAAGCACCGGCTGGGCGCGCTCTGGGACGCGCTGACGCGCCCGGGGATCCGCCGGCTGCTCGTGATCTTCTTCCTCGTGGTGCTCGCCTTCAGCGCCATGGAGGCGACCTACGCCTTCCTGGCGCAGGAGTACTTCGGCCTCTCCAACCGCGGCGTGGTCTACGCCTTCTTCTGCATCGGCGTGCTGGTGGTGCTGGTGCAGGGCGGCCTCATCGGGCCGCTCACCCGGGCCTTCGGCGAGAAGCGGCTGCTCGTCGTCGGCGCGGCGCTGCAGGCGGCGAGCCTCGTCTGGCTCCCGTTCGCCCACGGCTGGCTGCCCGCGGGCATCGCCCTGCCGGCCTGGCTCACCCCCGGCTTCGTGGAGCTGGCCGTCGCCTCGGCGCCGCTGGCCGTCGGCTCCGGCCTCACCTCGCCGGCCCTCTCCTCGCTCCTCTCCAAGCTCGGCCGGGCCGAGGCGCAGGGCGGCACGCTCGGCGTCGGGCAGTCGGCCTCGGCGCTGGGGCGCGTGCTCGGCCCCATCAGCGGCACCACCAGCTACGCCTCGACGCCGCCCTCGTCGCACGCCTGGCCCTACCTGGGCGGCGCGGCGCTGATGGCCGTCTCGGCCCTCATCAGCCTCACCATCCGGCCGCGGAACGCCGCCTAGCCGTCACGGGAGACGAGGAGCCGCATGCCCGAGCTGCGCAGGGACCCCATCGTCGGCCGCTGGGTCATCATCGCGACCGATCGCGCCCGCAAGCCGAACGACTTCGCCTGCCCGCCCACGGCCCCCGCCGCCGGGCTCTGCCCGTTCTGCCCCGGCCACGAGGACCGGACGCCGCGCGAGGTCTACGTCTCGGGCCGGGCGCCCGGGGCGCCGGCCAACGGCCCGGGCTGGAAGGTGCGGGTCGTCCCCAACCGCTTCCCCGCGCTCAAGGTGGAGGGGGAGCTCGACCGCAAGGCCGAGGGGATCTACGACCTGATGAACGGCATCGGGGCGCACGAGGTGATCATCGAGACGCCCGAGCACGCGCGCCCGATGCGCGAGCTCACGGAGCCCGAGCTCACCGAGGTGCTCTTCGCCTTCAAGGCCCGCATCCTCGACCTGCGCAACGACCTGCGCATCCGCTACATCCTGCTCTTCAAGAACCAGGGGTCGCAGGCCGGCGCCTCGCTCGAGCACCCGCACTCGCAGCTCATCGCGCTGCCGGTGACGCCGCGCCAGGTGCAGGACGAGATCGACGGGGCGCGCCGCCACTACGAGCACCGCGAGCGCTGCATCTTCTGCGACATCGTCGCCCAGGAGCGGAAGGACCGCTCGCGCCTGGTCTTCGAGAACGAGGAGTTCCTGGTCTTCGCTCCCTGGGCGCCGCGCAGCCCCTTCGAGACCTGGATCGTGCCCAAGCGCCACGAGTCGAACTACGAGGCGGAGCCGAAGGAGCGGCTCGGCCAGTGCGCCCAGGCGCTGCGCACCACGCTGCGCCGGCTCTCGGCGGCGCTCGGCGACCCGCCCTTCAACTTCATGGTCCACTCCAACCCGCTGCGCGACCTGCCCTCGCCCTCCTACCACTGGCACGTCGAGGTGATGCCGGCGCTGACGCAGGTGGCCGGGTTCGAGTGGGGCTCCGGCTTCCACATCAACCCGGTGCCGCCCGAGGAGGCGGCCGAGTTCCTGCGCAAGACGGTGGCGTAACCCGGTGGAGATCCTCTTCGTCGCCTCGGAGGTCGCCCCCTGGTCCAAGACCGGGGGGCTGGGTGACGTGGCCGGGGCGCTCCCCAAGGCGCTCGCGGCGCGCGGCCACGCCGTGGCGGTGGTGGCCCCGCGCTACGGCTTCGTCGACGCCGGCCGCGCCGGCTTCGAGGCGCGCCACCGGGCGGTGCGGGTGCGCGGCGAGCCGACCACCGTCCACGTCAAGGCACACGGGCGGGTGACCCACTACCTCGTCGAGCACGAGCACCTCTTCGGCTCGCGCCGCGGCCTCTACGGCGAGCACGGCCACGACTACGGCGACAACGCCGAGCGCTTCGCCTGGTTCTGCCGCGCCGCGCTCGAGGTGCCGTCCGCCTTCGGCCACCGGCCGCGCGTCCTCCACCTGAACGACTGGCAGACCGGCCTCGCCGCCTGGCTGCTGCGGCGCGAGCACGCCCAGGACCCGGCGCTCGCCAACGCCCGCTCGGTCTTCACCATCCACAACCTCGCCTACCAGGGCGTCTTCCGGAAGGAGCTGCTCCCGGCCATCGGCCTGCCGTGGGACGTCTTCCGCTTCGACGCCATGGAGTTCCACGACCAGCTCAACTTCATGAAGGCGGGGCTGGTCTACGCCGACGCCATCACCACGGTGTCGCCCACCTACGCGAAGGAGATCACGACGCCGGAGGGGGGCGAGGGGCTCGACGGCCTCCTGCGCCTGCGCCAGCGCGACCTCACCGGCATCGTCAACGGCATCGACGTGCACGAGTGGGATCCGTCGACCGACAAGCACCTGCCGCACCACTACGACCTGCACCACCTCGCCGGGAAGCACGCCTGCAAGCGGGCCCTGCAGGAGGAGGTGGGGCTGCCGGCGCGCGGCGACGTGCCGCTCGTGGGCCTGGTGGGCCGGCTCGCCGACCAGAAGGGGATGGACCTCGTGCTGGCCGCGCTGCCGGAGCTGCTGCGGCGCGACGTGCAGGTGGTCCTCCTCGGCAGCGGCCGGCACGACTGGGAGCAGGCCTTCGCCGAGGCGGCGCGCCGCCACCCGCAGAAGCTCGCCGCCCGCATCGGCTTCGACGAGGGGCTGGCCCACCGCATCGAGGCCGGCGCCGACGCCTTCCTCATGCCGAGCCGCTTCGAGCCCTGCGGCCTCAACCAGCTCTACTCGCTCCGCTACGGCACGGTGCCGGTGGTGCGCAAGGTGGGCGGGCTCGCCGACACGGTGGAGGACTACGACGGCTGGCGGCGCGGCACCGGCTTCTCCTTCGGCCCCTACGACCACCGCGCCATGCTCCTCGCGCTCAAGCGCGCCAAGGAGCTCTACCGCGACCGGAAGGCCTGGACCGCCATGATCCGGCGCGGCATGGCCCAGGACCACTCGTGGGCGAAGAGCGCGGCGAGCTACGAGGCGCTCTACGAGCGGCTGCACCGCTAGCCGGCGTGGCGGGTGGCGTCGCCGCCGGACCCGCACTAGGCTCCTCGGATGATCGCAACGACGCTCGCGCTCCTCCTCGCCGCCGCCCAGGCGCCGGAGAAGCCCACCCCCGCCGCAGCGCCCGCCACCGCGGCGCCCGCCCCGGCCGCGCCCGGCCCGAAGGCGGTGCTCGCGCCCGACGAGCAGATGGACTTCGTCATCGACTGGGTCGGCGTGAAGATGGGCAAGGCGCGCATCGCCGTCGGCCACCCGGCCGGCCAGCTCGTGCCCATCTTCCTGCAGGCGCAGACGGCCGGCGTCGTCGGCTTCATCACGGTGCGCCAGCAGCTGCAGAGCAACCTCGACGCCGAGACCGGGCTGCCGCGCTCCTCCTCGATCGACGCGCTCGAGCCGGGCAACTACCACCACACCGACACGGCCCGTTACCAGCGCGAGGACGGCAAGGCGATCGTCCGCGAGAAGGGCAAGTACGACAACACCTACGAGGTGCCGGTGCCGGCCGGCACGCTCGACTTCCTGGCGCTGGTCTTCCGGCTGCGCGTCCTGCCGCTCGAGGTCGGCGCGCGCCACGAGTTCCCGGTCCTCTCGGGCCGCAAGGTGGCGCAGGTGGTGGCCGAGGTGGTGGGGCGCGAGACGGTCGAGACCAAGGTCGGCACCTTCCAGGCCTTCAAGGTGAGGGTCCCGACCGGCTTCGACGGCAAGTTCAAGGAGAAGAGCCCGAGCTACGTCTGGTTCAGCGACGACGCCCGGCGCGTGGTGGTCCGCCTCAGCACCGACTTCGCCATCGGCCGCGCCAACGCCGACCTCGTGGCCTACCAGCCCGGCCAGCAGGGCGGGTGAGGCCCTACTCGAGCCCCCGGTCCCGGAGCGCGTCGTCGTCCTCGCCGCGCAGGTGGCCGAGCTCGTGCTCGAGCGTGACGCGCACCTGGCGATCGAGCTCCGCCCGGTCGCGGGCGAAGCGGGCCAGGTTCTTCCGGTAGAGGACGATGGAGCGGCAGGGGTCGCCGTCCTCGGGCAGGCAGGCCTCGCCCTCCGGCGGGCCGCGGTAGAGGCCGAGGATGGTGGGCGAGAGGGGCGGCTGCGACGCGGTCAGGTCCTCGGTCGACGGCAGGTCGGCCGCCTCGACCGGCACGCCCTTCAGCGCCGCCCGGTCGGCCGCCGAGAGCTCGGCGAGCGCCCGATCGAGCTCGGCGCGGAAGGCGGCGGCGTCGATCGCCACCTCGGCCGGGAAGTCGCCCGGCGCGCGCTCGCGGGCCCGGGCGAGGAGCCGCTCGGCCGCCGCCCCGTCGCCGCGCCGCTCGGCGAGCAGGCCGAGCTGGTGGAGCGCCCAGGCGTCGTCGGGCGAGAGGGCCAGCGCCCGCTCGAAGGCGGCGCGCGCCTCGTCGAAGCGGCAGAGCTCGAAGAGGGCGAAGCCGCGCTCGCTCGCGGCGGCCGGCTCCTCCGGGTCGAGCGCCACGGCCCGCTCCGCGTGAGGCAGCGCCTCGGCGGCGCGGCCGAGGTCGTTGAGCGCGGCGGCGGCGGCGAGCTCGAGCCGCACGGCCAGCGCCGGATCGCGGCGCGGCAC
>DASTGK010000193.1:0-4495 GCA_035719085.1 Anaeromyxobacteraceae bacterium | reverse complement strand
GGGGGCGAGGCGGCCCGCTGCCGGGCGCTCGCGGAGCGGCGGGCGCGGGGCGCGCCGCTCGCGGAGCTCGATCCGAAGGCGCGGGCTCGGCTGGCCCGCTTCCTCCTCGGCCGCGGCTTCTCCGGCGCCGCCGTGGCGCGGACCCTGGGCGGCTTCTTCGATCGCGACCTCGACGGCGAGGGGTGACGGCGCGCCCGGGGGCGGGCGCCGTCCGTGCGCGTGGCCGGGTTCTGCGCTATGGTCCGCGACCGCATGCGCGCCCGCCTCCTCGTCGCCGTCCTCCTCCCGCTCCTCGGCTGCGCCAGCTCCCGGGTGTCGATCACCGGCGAGGTGAAGTACGGCAAGTCGGCCGAGGAGGACTACGAGGCCGGCGTCGACGAGGCCAAGCACGAGCACTGGGCCGAGGCCTACAAGTTCCTCGAGCACGTCCGCACCAAGTACCCGTTCTCCAAGTACGCCGCCCTGGCCGAGCTGCGCATCGCCGACGCCAAGCTCTCGCAGGAGCGCTGGACGGAGGCGGCCGAGGCCTACGCCTCCTTCGCCCAGCTCCACCCGACGCACGACGAGGTGGACTACGCCGAGTACCGCTCGGCGCTGGCCCGCTTCAAGGACGCGCCCACCGACTTCGCCCTCTTCCCGCCGGCCTACGAGAAGGACCAGCGCTCGCTCGGCACCGCGGTGAAGCAGCTCGAGGCCTTCCTGCGCGCCCACCCGGCCTCGAAGTACCACCCCGACGCCGAGAAGCTGCTCGCCCAGGCGCAGGGGCGGCTCGCCGCCCACGAGTGGTACGTGGCCGACTTCTACTGGAAGCGCGAGCGCTGGGCCGGCGCGGCCGGGCGGCTCGAGGGGCTGGTCCGGGACTTCCCGGCCTCGAAGCACGAGGCCGAGGCGCTCCTGCGGCTGGCCGAGGCCTACGTGAAGCTCGACGAGAAGTTCCGCGCCCAGCAGGCGCTGCAGAAGCTCATCGCGCTCCACCCCCAGGACTCGCGCCGCCCGCAGGCGGAGGCGCTCCTTGCTCGGCTCCGGTAGGCGCGCGCTCCGGGCCGCCCTCGAGGGGCGCCCCGGCGCCCCCTACCTCTTCCCCATCGCCCTCACGCTCGCCGCCCTGGCGGCCGGCTGGTGGCTCCTCGCGTCCGGGCCGCGCCTGGGCGGCGCGCTGGCGGCGCCGGAGGCGCAGGTGCGCCAGGCGCTCGCCAAGCTCACCTCGGCGCGGCTCGAGAACGTCTACGGCCACGAGGCGGGCGGCCTCGCCGAGCTCGCCCGGCTGCGCTTCGCCGACGTGGCGGTGACGGTCGAGGGCGAGCGGGCGCGGGTGGTGGCCATGGCCGACGGGGAGGGGCGGGTGGCCTGGCGCGGCCAGGTGGCCTCGCTCGGCTACGTGGGGCGCGAGACCTTCACCATGCGGCCGTGCCGCTTCGCCGGCTGGTGCGCCGAGGGCGAGGCGCTCGGCTCCCTGCGCCCGGTGCTGCGCCTCCTCTTCCGCCGGCTCGACGCCTTCAACGGGCGGGACGCGGCCGCCTACGGGCGGCTCGTGGCCGAGGCCTACGACGGCCCGGGGGGACGGCCGGCGCTCCTGGCGCGGCTCGGCAGGGACCTCGGCGGCGGGCCGCCGGCGACGCTGCGGGTGACCGGCTGGCAGATCCGGGTCGACCGCGACGGCGCGCTGGTGGGCGAGGACGCCACGGTCGCCCTGGGCGGCGGGCCGCCCGCCCCGGTGCGCACCCGCCTCCGGCTCGTCCGCGAGGGCGAGCGCTGGGTCATCGCCGGCGGGCTCTAGCCCGGCGTGGCGCGGCGGCTGCTCCCCACCAGGAAGCGGCGGCGCGGGGGAGGGCGGGTGTAGAATCGGGGCTCGCCGGAGGACACCTCGACATGGACGACACCCTGAAGCAGGCGCTGGCGCTCGGGCGCGGTTACTACCTCAAGAAGGAGTACGCGCTGGCGGAGCAGTACCTCACCGAGGTGGTCGAGCAGAACCAGTCCTTCGCGGACGTCTACAACATGCTGGGCGTCATCTACCACGACCAGGGGCAGTACCAGAAAGCCCAGCGGGCCTTCGAGGCGGCGCTGCGCATCAACCCCGGGTACACCGACGCCGCGCTCAACCTGGCCGTCACCTACAACGACACCGGCCGCTACAAGGACGCCCAGGAGACCTACCGCCACGCGCTCTCCCGCTCGGGCGCCTCGCAGGGCAAGCTCGACCGGTTCGTCGCCGGCAAGCTGGCCAACATGTACGCCGACATCGGCGACGTCTACCTCTCCTCCGGCATGTACGCCGAGGCCATCGCCGAGTACCGGCGGGCGCTCGGGCTCGGCCCCACCTTCGTGGACATCCGGGCCCGGCTGGCCGGCGCGCTGCGCGACGCGGGCGAGCGCGACACGGCCATGGCCGAGTACGAGCAGGTGGTGAAGCAGAGCCCGACCTACCTGCCGGCGCGGCTCAACCTCGGCCTCTCGCTCCTCGCCGCCGGCCGCCGCGACGAGGCGGTGCGCCAGTGGGAGGCGGTGCTGGCCATCAGCCCCGGCAACCGCAGCGCCGAGATGTACCTGCAGCTGGCGGGGACGAAGGAGTAGCCGACCCGATGGCCACCGAGCAGGAGAAGGTCGTGCGGCTCACCACGCTGTCGCACGGCGCCGGTTGAGCCTGCAAGATCCGCCCAGCGGATCTGGCGCAGGTCCTGCGCCACCTGCCCAAGGTCGTCGATCCGGCCGCGCTGGTGGGCCACGACACCAAGGACGACGCCGCCGTCTACCGGCTCTCGGCCGACCAGGCGATCGTCGAGACCGCCGACTTCTTCACGCCGGTGGTGGACGACCCCTACTGGTTCGGCCGCATCGCCGCGGCCAACGCCTTCTCCGACGTCTGGGCCATGGGCGGCCGGCCGCTCTTCGCCATCAACCTGGTCGGCTGGCCGGTGAAGACGCTCTCCATGGAGCTGCTCGGCGAGGTGCTGCGCGGCGGCGCCGAGTCGGCGCGGCTGGCCGGCGCGCCGGTGCTGGGCGGCCACTCCATCGACGACCCGGAGCCGAAGTACGGCATGGCCGTCACCGGCACGGTCCACCCCGACCGGATCCTGCGCAACGTCGGGGCCCGCCCGGGCGACCGGCTGCTCCTCACGAAGCCGCTCGGGTCGGGCATCGTCACCACCGCCATCAAGCGCGGCGTGGCGCCGGCGCCGCTGGCGGAGCGGGTGACGGCCCTCATGGCGGAGCTGAACCGCGCGGCCGGCGAGGTGCTGGCGGCGAGCGGCGCCGTGCACGCCCTGACCGACGTCACCGGCTTCGGCCTGCTCGGCCACGGCTGGGAGATGGCCGAGGGCTCGGGCGTGGCCATGCGCCTCTTCGCGTCGGCGGTGCCGGTGCTCGACGGCGTGCTCGAGCTGGCCGCCGCCGACGTGGTGCCGGGCGGGTCGAAGGCCAACCTGGCCTGGGTCGAGCCGAAGCTGACGGTGGCGCCGGGGGCGGCGCTGCCCGCCATCGTCCTCGCCGACGCCCAGACCAACGGCGGGCTGCTCGCCGCCGTGCCGGCCGCCGACGCGCCGGCCCTCGTGGCGACGCTCCGCGCGGCGGGGGTGATCGCCGCCGAGGTGGGCGAGGTGCTGCCCGGGCCGCCGCGGCTCGAGGTGGTGTAGCGGCCGGACCGCATGCTCGCCCCGCTCCTCGCCGCCGCCCTCGCCCTCGCCGCCGCCGGCAAGCCGCCGGCCTTCGTCGCCGTCATCGACCCGGGCCACGGCGGCGACAAGGACGGCGCCCTCTCGCCGCGCGGCGACAAGGAGAAGGACCTCACCCTGCAGATCGCCCGCCGGGTGAAGCAGCGGCTCGAGAAGCTGGGCGGCCGGGTGCTGCTCACCCGCACCGCCGACACCGCGGTGCCGCTCGCCAACCGGGCGGCGGTGGCCAACGCCGTCAAGGCCGACCTCTTCGTCTCCATCCACTTGAACTCGATGCCGACCGAGGCGGCGCGCCGCAGCTCGTCGGGCGTCGAGACCTACTTCCTCTCGGCCGACGCCTCCGACGCCGGGGCCGCGGCGTCGGCCGCCCGCGAGAACGCCGACCGGCTGGCCGGCGAGCCGCAGCTCGACCCGAACGACCCGGTGGCCTTCATCCTCGACGACCTGGAGACGACCGAGGCCCTGGCCGAGTCGTCGCGCCTCGCCTACGCGCTCCACGACCGGCTGGTGGCGGCGCTCAAGTGCGAGAACCGCGGCGTGAAGCAGGCCCCGTTCTACGTGCTGGCCGGGGCGCGCATGGCGGCGGTGCTGCTCGAGGTCGGCTTCATCTCGAACGCCGCCGAGGCGGCGCGGCTGCGCACGCCCGCCCACCAGGAGACGATCGCCGGCGCCGTGGCCGATGGCGTGGCGGCCTGGCGGGCCGAGGCGAAGCGGCGCTGACGGCGCTGCCAAGGTCTCTGCTCCCTTTCCCTCCGGGGTCGAGGTCGGGGTCGGGGTCGGGGTCGCCCCCGCCTCCTTGGCTCCCCCCCGGTCTCCCGACTACT
>DASTGK010000192.1:0-5116 GCA_035719085.1 Anaeromyxobacteraceae bacterium | reverse complement strand
CGACCTCCTCAAGGTCAACCTCGACGCCATCACCAAGGTGGCCACCGGCATCAAGCAGTACGCCCCGAACGCGTTCGTCATCGTGGTGACGAACCCGCTCGATTCGATGGTCTACGCCATGTACAAGATCACCGGCTTCCCCAAGGCCCGGGTGGTCGGCATGGCCGGCGTGCTCGACAGCGCCCGCTTCCAGTACTTCGTGGCGGACGCGGCCAAGGCGTCGCCGCAGGACGTCAACGCGATGGTGCTGGGCGGCCACGGCGACGACATGGTGCCGCTGCTCCGCTACTCCTCCATCGGCGGCGTGCCGCTCGACAAGTTCCTCGACAAGCCCAGGCTCGACGCCATCGTGGAGCGCACGCGCAAGGGCGGCGGCGAGATCGTGGCGCTGCTCGGCACCGGCTCGGCCTTCTACGCGCCGGCGGTGAGCGCCGTGACCATGGCCGAGGCCTACCTCGAGGACAAGAAGCGCGTCCTGCCCTGCTCGGCGCTGCTCGACGGCCAGTACGGCGTGCAGGGGCTCTTCGTCGGCGTGCCGGTGGTCATCGGGGCCGGGGGCGTCGAGCGGGTGCTGGAGCTCGACCTGAACGACGAGGAGAAGGGGATGCTGGCCCGCTCGGTGGAGAGCGTCCGCCGGTCGGTGGCCGAGACCAACCTGTAGGCGCGCCGCGGGGCGTCACGACGCCGGGTCCGGGCTGACCGGCCCCGGCGGCCGCCCTAGGGGCGCGTCCGGACTGGCGATCCGGGTCGGTGCGGCTCCAGTCGCCAAGAATGCGCGAAAGGTTGTATACCTTCCCGCCCGCTCGGCCCGCCTCAAGCCGTCACGAGGCGTACCCGCGGGTCGATCGACAACGACAACGCCACTTCCGCCGTCGCGATCCGCTGGGTCCGCGAGGCGCCGAGCGAGTGACTACGTGAAGATCCACGAGTACCAGGCCAAGGACATCCTCAGGAAGTTCGGGGTCGCCGTGCCGCGGGGCTACCTCGCCGCCACGCCGCTCGAGGCGGAGGGCGCCGCCCGCCAGCTCGGCGGCGGCATCTGCGCCATCAAGGCGCAGATCCACGCCGGCGGCCGCGGCAAGGGGGGCGGCGTGAAGCTGGCCCGCTCGCCCGACGAGGCCCGGCAGCACGCCGAGGCGATGATCGGGATGATGCTCAAGACCCCGCAGACCGGCCCCGATGGGCAGGAGGTCCGCAAGGTCTACGTCGAGGAGGGCTGCCGCATCGCCCGCGAGCTCTACCTCGGCATGACGCTCGATCGCGAGACCGGCCGGCTCGCCGTCATGGCCTCGACCGAGGGCGGCGTCGACATCGAGGAGGTCGCCCACAAGACCCCCGAGAAGATCCTGCGCGAGTCGATCGACCCGCTCACCGGCCTCCTGCCGTTCCAGGCGCGGCGGCTCGCCTTCGGGCTCGGGCTGCAGGGCGACTCGGTCGGCGCCTTCGTGCGCTTCGCCACCGGGCTCTACAACGCCTACATCGCCACCGACGCCTCGCTCGCCGAGATCAACCCGCTCGTCATCACCGTGCCGGGCGACGTGCTGGCGCTCGACGCGAAGATGAACTTCGACGACAACGCCCTCTACCGCCACCCGGACATCGCCGCCATGCGCGATCCGGACGAGGAGGATCCCAAGGAGACGGCGGCCAAGGAGTACGACCTCTCCTACATCGCCCTCGACGGCGACATCGGCTGCATGGTGAACGGCGCCGGCCTGGCCATGGCCACCATGGACAGCATCAAGCTCTCCGGCGGGCGCCCGGCCAACTTCCTCGACGTGGGCGGCGGCGCCGACGAGCAGAAGGTGACGGCGGCCTTCAAGATCCTGCTCTCCGACCCGCACGTGAAGACGGTGCTCGTCAACATCTTCGGCGGCATCATGAAGTGCGACGTCATCGCCAACGGCATCGTGGTCGCGGCCAAGCAGGTGGGGCTCTCCATCCCGCTGGTGGTCCGGCTCGAGGGCACCAACGTCGAGCTCGGCAAGCAGATCCTGTCGCAGAGCGGCCTGGCCATCACGCCGGCCGACGACCTGGGCGAGGCGGCGCGCAAGGCCGTGGCCGCCGCGCGGGCCGCCTAGGCGGCCTCCACCTCGAGCGAGATCCGGAGCACCCCGTGAGCGTCTTCGTCGACAAGAGCACCCGCGTCCTCGTGCAGGGCATCACCGGCTCGGCCGGCAGCTTCCACAGCGAGCAGATGCTGGCGTACGGCACGCAGGTGGTGGCCGGCGTCACGCCGGGCCGCGGCGGCACCAAGTTCCAGGGGCAGGTCCCCATCTTCCAGACCGTGCAGGCGGCGGTGAAGGAGACCGGCGCCAACGCCTCGGCCATCTTCGTGCCGCCGCCCTTCGCGGCCGACGCCATCATCGAGTCGGCCGAGGCCGGCGTGAAGCTCATCGTGGCCATCACCGAGGGCATCCCCGTCCTCGACATGGTCCGCGTGCGCCGCTACCTCTCCGGGCTGAAGGGCGTGCGGCTCCTCGGGCCGAACTGCCCCGGCATCATCACGCCCGACCAGTGCAAGATCGGCATCATGCCCGGCCACATCCACAAGGCCGGCCGGGTCGGGGTGGTCTCGCGCTCCGGCACGCTCACCTACGAGGCGGTGAAGCAGCTCACCGAGCTCGGCCTGGGCCAGTCGACCGCCGTCGGCATCGGCGGCGACCCGGTGCACGGCACCGACTTCATCGACGTGCTCGAGGCCTTCGAGGCCGACCCCGAGACCGACGCCGTCATCATGATCGGCGAGATCGGCGGCTCCGAGGAGGAGAAGGGCGCCGCCTGGGTCCGCGACCACATGAGCAAGCCGGTCGTCGGCTTCATCGCCGGCCGCACCGCGCCGCCTGGCAAGCGCATGGGCCACGCCGGCGCCGTCATCTCCGGCGGCTCGGGCACGGCGGAGGCGAAGTTCGCCGCCATGCGCGAGGCCGGCATCGTCGTCGTCGACGGGCCGCACCTGCTCGGCCGGGCGATGAAGGAGACCCTCTCCAGGAAGTCGTCGAAGGGCCGGCCGGCCGAGAAGGCCCCGGCGAAGAAGCCGGCCCCGGCGGCCCGGCCGGTCGCCGCCAAGGCGAAGACGGCCGCCAAGACGGCGCGGAAGTAGGCCACCGCGCACCACGGCTCCGGTCGGCGGGCGGGGGGCGCCCGGACCACAACCTACGCAAGGAGCAGCACCATGGCGATCGAGCGTACCCTCAGCATCATCAAGCCGGACGGCGTCGAGAAGGGCGTCATCGGGCAGATCATCTCGCGCTTCGTGACGAGCGGCCTCAAGCCGGTGGCGATGCGCTTCACCCACCTGTCGAAGCGCGAGGCCGAGGGCTTCTACGCCGTCCACAAGGCTCGCCCGTTCTTCAACGACCTCGTCACCTTCATGACGAGCGGCCCGGTGGTCCTCCTGGTCCTCGAGGGCGAGAACGCCGTCCTCAAGAACCGCGAGGTGATGGGCGCGACCGACCCGAAGAAGGCGGCCGACGGCACCATCCGCAAGGACTTCGCCACCGACATCGAGAAGAACACCGTCCACGGCTCCGACAGCCTCGAGAACGCCAAGGTCGAGATCGCCTACTTCTTCCCGGAGACGTCGATCCACGGGTACGAGCTGAAGAAGCTGCACCATTAAGTTCTCGCCGTTCCAGGCGAATACGGTCGCGCGACCCGGGCGGGCTCCGTCCGGGTTCGCCGTCCGGGTTAGAATCATCGACGCCCGTCCCGCTCCTGGGACGGGCTTCGTCGTCTTTCGGGCGACACAGGGGAGAGGGTGACGTTGGCAGCGGTCGAGACCTGGAAGTGGTTCCTGGCGCTGGCCTTCCTGGCCGGGTCGGCCTTCTGCTCCGGGACGGAGACGGCGCTCACGGCCCTCGGCGAGGCCCGGGCGCGCCAGCTGCGCGAGACCGGCGGGCGCCGGGCCCGGCTGCTCGGCCTCTGGATCGACCACCCCGAGCGCGTCCTCTCGACGCTCCTCATCGGCAACACGCTCGTCAACATCGGGGCGGGCGCCCTGGCCGCCTCGGTGGCGGCCGACCTGGTCCACGCCAGCCCGAGCTGGGCCGAGGGGACGGCCGTGGCCGTGGCCACCGCGCTCACCACGGTGGTGGTCCTCTTCTTCGGCGAGATCATCCCGAAGACGCTCGCCAAGCGCCACCCGGTGCAGGTGGCGCTCGGCACCATCCCGGCGGTGCAGGCGCTCTGCGCCGTCATGTGGCCGGTCTCCAGCGCCACCACCCGGGCCACCTCGGCCATCGTCCGGCTCTTCGGCGGCGGCAGCGGGGCGCCGGGGCCGGCGGTGACGAGCGAGGAGATCGAGTACCTCATCGAGATGGGGACGCGCGAGGGCGTCCTCGACGAGGTGAAGGAGGAGCTCCTCAACTCGGTGCTCGAGTTCGCCGACCGCGTGGTGAAGGAGATCATGGTCCCGCGCACGCGGATGGTGGCCATCGACAAGGAGGCCTCGCAGGACGAGCTGGTCCGGGCCGTCACCGAGAACCCGTACAGCCGCATGCCGGTCTACTCCGGCTCGGTCGACAACGTGGTCGGCGTGCTCATGGTCCGCGACATCGTCCAGGAGCTGCGGCGCGGCCCCATCCGCGACGTGCCGCTCGACCGGTACCTGAAGCCGGCCTTCTTCGTGCCCGAGCAGATGAAGATCTCGCGGCTGCTGAAGGAGATGCAGCGGCGCCACGTCCACCTGGCGGTGGTGGTCGACGAGTTCGGCGGCACGAGCGGCCTCGTCACGCTGGAGGACGTCATCGAGGAGATCGTCGGCGAGATCCAGGACGAGGCCGACGCCGAGGCGGCGCCGGTGAAGGCGCTCGGCGAGGGGATCTGGCTGGCCGACGCCGCCGTCCAGCTCCACGACCTCGAGGAGTTCCTGAACGGCCAGGCGGCCCCCGCGGCGCCGGGCGCGGAGGGCGGCGGGGCCCCGCCGCCGGAGATCCGCTTCCCCGAGGAGGGGGACTACGGGACGCTCGGCGGCTTCGTCACCGCCACCGCGGGGCGGGTGCCGCCGGCCGGCGCCGAGATCGCCTGGGACGGGCTGGTCTTCACCGTCCGGGCCGGCGACGAGCGGCGCGTCACCAGGGTCGAGATCGCGCGGCGCGGCCCGGCGCCCGAGGGG
>DASTGK010000191.1:0-5639 GCA_035719085.1 Anaeromyxobacteraceae bacterium | reverse complement strand
CGCCGACCGGCCCCGCCTGGTCAGGGTCCGCTGCGCCCTGCCCGCCCCGCGCCCGGACGGCCTGCCGGGCGGGCCGGAGCTCGAGGCGCTGGCCCGCGTCGAGGACCTGCTCTGCGGCGCGCTCGCCCCGCTCGGCGCCGTCTACGCCGGCCGCGTCTCCATGGCGGGCGCGCGCGAGCACCTCTTCTACCTGCCCGACGCGGCGCCGGTGACCGAGGCGGTCGACGGCGTGCGCGCCGCGGTGGCCGAGCACGACCTCGAGGTGGCGGGCGAGGACGACCCGACGTGGCGCGCCTACCGCGAGGAGCTCTTCCCGACGCCGCGGGCGCACCGCTGGCTGCTCGACCGGCGCGCCGTCGAGGCGCTCGGCCGGCGCGGCGACCGGAGCGGCAGCGCCCGGCCGGTCGACCACCAGGCCTCCTTCCCCACCGCCGAGGCGCGCGAGGCCTTCGCCGCCGAGGCGGCGGCGCAGGGGTTCGAGGTGGTGGCGCGGCGCGACGACGGCCCGCCGCCGAACGGCTACGGCGTCGACCTGCGGCGCGACGACCCGGTCGACCTGCGCCACGTCAACGGCGTGGCCTGGACGCTCTGCGAGCTGGCCTCGCGCTGCGGCGGCGCCTACGACGGCTGGGAGGCGCCGGTGGAGCCCGGCCAGGGCGCGGCGCGGGCCTGAGCCGCGCGCCCGCCCCGCCGCCCGCCGCCTACTTCTTCGCCTTCGGCTGGCGCGCCAGGATCTTCTCCAGCTCGTCCATGGTGGCGTTCATCTCGGCGATGGCCGCGTCGAACGGCTTCGACGTCGTCATGTCGACGCCGGCGTCCTTGAGGAGGTCGATGGGGAACTTGGACCCGCCGGCCGCCAGCATGCCGAGGTAGGCGTCGCGCGCCGCGGTCCTGTGCTTCGGCGCCTCGTCGCGGATCGCCTTGGCGATGGAGGAGGAGGCGACCAGGCTCGTGGCGTACTGGAAGACGTAGAAGTCGTAATAGAAGTGCGGCACGTAGGCCCACTCGACGCCGATGAGGTCGTCCACCTGGCAGACCCCCTGGTCGTGCCCGTAGTACTCGCGGACGATCTTCAGGTAGAGCTTCGTGAGCGCCTCGCCGGTGAGCGGCTCGCCCTTCTCGGCGAGCTGGTGGGCCGCCAGCTCGAACTCGGCGAACTGGGTCTGGCGGAAGAGCGTGCCGCGCAGCCCGTCGAGCCGGTTGCCGAGGAGCGCGAGGCGCGTGGCGTCGTCCTTGGCCTTCCCGAGCATGTGGTGGAAGAGCAGGTTCTCGTTGAGCGTCGAGGCCACCTCGGCCACGAAGATGGGGTAGTCGGAGGTGGCGTAGGGCTGCTTCTGGTACGAGAGCCAGGTGTGCATCGAGTGGCCCGACTCGTGGGCCAGCGTCGAGAGGTCATCGTACTTCCCGTTGAAGTTGAGCAGCTGGTACGGGTGGACGCCGTAGACGCCGGTCGAGTAGGCGCCGGCCCGCTTGCCGGTCGAGGGCAGGTAGTCGGTCCAGCGGCTCTCGTACCCCTTCTTGAGCGTCGCCACGTACTCGGCGCCGAGCGGCGCGAAGGCCTCGAGCGTGATGGCGCGCGCCTCGTCCGGCTTGAAGGTCAGGTCCACCTGCCCGACCATCGGCGCGTAGAGGTCCTGGTAGCGGAGCTGGTCGACGCCCAGCATCTTCTGCCGGAGCTTCAGGTAGCGGTGGAAGGTCGGCAGGCTGCGCCGCACGTCGGCCACGAGCTGCGTGTAGACCGAGGTCGGCACGTTGTTGCGGAAGAGCGAGGCCTCGAGCGTGCTCCCGAACTTGTGCACCTTCTGGTTGAAGAGGTGCCCCTTCACCTGGGCGTCGAGCGTCGTCCCCATGGTCCGCTCGAACCCCTTCACGGCGCCGAAGAAGGCCTGGAAGACCGCCTCGCGGTCGGCGCGCACCGGCGAGGCCCGGTGGAGGCCGAAGGCGGCCGGGTCGAGCCGCACCGACTCGCCGGTGGAGAGCTTGACCGTCGGGTAGGGCAGGTCGGCGTCCTTGAGGATGCCGTAGGCCGCCTGCCCGGCGCCGGTCAGGTCACCCGCCAGCGCCGCGATCTGCTCCTCGGCGGCCGAGAGGGTGTGCGGCTTCCAGCGGAGCACGTCCTCCAGGTACATGCGGTAGGGGGCGAGGCGCGGCTCCTTCGCCAGGAAGCCTCGCACGGTGGCCGGGTCGAGCGAGAGGATCTCCGGCCGGACCCAGGCCGAGGCGGCCCCGAAGTCGACGGCCAGCCGCTGCGCCCCCTGCTTCAACTCGCGCGGCCGGGCCTCGCGCGTGTCCTCGTCGGAGCGCGACGAGGCGTAGACGTAGAGGCGCGAGAGGTCGCGGTCGAGGCCGTACATGGCGTCGAGCGCCTTCCAGAGCGCCTCGGCCGAGTCGCCGAGGTGGCCGCGGTGGGCGGCGAGGCCCGGGATGCGGGCGGCCAGGTCGTCCTTGGCCTTCACCCAGTCGGCCTCGGTGGCGAAGAGGTCGGTGAGGTTCCATTTGTAGGCGTCGGGGATCTCCTTCCGCTCGACGGCGGCGGCCGGGCCGGCGAGGGAGAGGGAGGCGGCGAGGGCGGCGAGGGTGCTCGGGCGCAAGGTGGGATCCTCCGGCGGTGGGTGTGGACCGGGCGAACCGTGGCCCGTCCCGGCGAGGAGGCGCGAGGAGCCCCGGCGTGACCGATGCGCCCCGCCGAGGTGCGGCCCGGGGCGGAGCCGGTCAGTCCCCGTCCTCGCCCTCCGGCCCGGCCGCCGCGCCGCCGCCGCGCCGGCCGTAGAAGACCTCCTCCAGGCAGAGCCCCTGCGGCGGCGCCGTGGCGCCGGCCAGCGTCCGGTCGCGCCCGGCGAGGAGCGCGTCCATCGACGCCGGCGTGCGCCGGGCGAGCCCCACCTCGACGAGCGTGCCGGTCAGGTTCCGCACCATGTGCTTCACGAAGGCGGTCGCCTCGACGACGAGGTCGATGCGGCCGCCCGCCTCGCCCACCACGTCGAGCCGGCGCAGGTCGCGCACGGCGTGGGCGCAGGCGCAGTCGGCGGCCTGGAAGGCGGCGAAGTCGTGGCGGCCGAGGAGGCGCGCCGCCGCGGCGCCCATGGCGGCGGCGTCGAGCGGCCGGTAGACGTGCCAGGCGACGAGGCGCGAGAGCGGCGCGCGCACCGAGCCGTTCTCGATCCGGTAGCGGTACCGCTTGCCGCTGGCGCTGCGGCGGGCGTCGAAGCCGTCCGGCTCGAGCGAGGCGCCCCGCACCGCCACGTCGGGCGGCAGGAGCGCGTTCATCCCCTGCACGTAGGCCTTGAGCGGCAGCGGGTCGGCCTCGGCGAAGGTGCAGACCTGGCCGAGCGCGTGGACCCCGGCGTCGGTGCGCCCCGCCGCGGTCACGCGCCGCGGCGCCTTGTGGAGCGTCGCCAGCGCCCGCTCCACCTCGGCCTGGATCGACGGCCCGTTGGGCTGCACCTGCCAGCCCACGTAGCGGGTCCCGTCGTACTCGAGGAGGAGCTTCACCACCGGCATCGCGGCGGAACCTAGCACGGCCCTCCGGTGACGGCCCCGCGTTGACCCGCCGCGCGCGGCCGGGATATAGCCCTTCAACTTTCCTTGAACGGAGCGGAGGGCGTCACCGGCATGGCCTCGGAGCAGACCATCCTCTCGCAGCTGGGCGCGAGCGCCGAGCGCGGCGTCCGGCCGGAGCGGGCCCAGGCGGCGCTGGCCGACGTGCCCCGCCTGCCCGAGACGCTGGCCGAGCTGGAGCAGCAGCTCACCCAGGCCACCGAGGACGCCGAGGCCCGGCTGCAGGCGGCGGCCCGCCACCTGGTGGCGGCCGGCGGCAAGCGGATCCGGCCGATGGTCACGCTCCTCGCCTGCGGCGCCAACGGCGGCGAGATGCAGGCGGCCGTCCCCTACGCGGTGGCGGCCGAGCTGACGCACTCGGCGACGCTGCTCCACGACGACGTCATCGACGACGGCCCCATGCGGCGCGGCCAGCCGGCCTCGCGCGTCATCTGGGGCAACTCGGTGTCGGTCCTCTCCGGCGACTGGCTCCTCACCCGCGCCCTGGAGATCGTGGCCAACGCCCCGGCGGCGCGGCAGGCGCTCCTGCCGCTCCTCGCCACCATGCGGCGGCTCGTCGAGGGCGAGGTGCTGCAGCTCACCTTCCGCGGCACCTTCGCCGCCACCGAGGCCACCTACCTGCAGGTGGTGGTCGGCAAGACCGCCTCGCTCTTCGGCTGGGCCACCGCGGCCGGCGCCTGGGCGGCCGGCGTCGACGGCGCCATCCCGGCGGCGCTCACCCGCTTCGGCGAGGGGATCGGCATCGCCTTCCAGCTCGTCGACGACGCGCTCGACTACGCCGCCGACCCGGGGCTGCTCGGCAAGAAGCTCGGCACCGACCTGCTCGAGGGGAAGTCGACCCTGCCGCTCATCCGCGCCATCGAGGCGCGGCCGGCGCTGCGTGACCGGCTGGCGCTGGTCATGGACGGCCAGGCCGACGGCCCCACCGTCGCCGCCGAGGTGCTCGAGGCGGTGAAGGGGACCGGCGGCGTCGAGGCGGCGCGGGCCATGGCGCGCGAGCACACCCGCGCGGCGCTGGCGGCGCTCGACGAGATCCCGGACGGCCCGCACCGGCGCGCCCTGCGCGAGGCGGCCCACTCGCTCACCGAGCGGGCGTTCTAGAGTCACGTCCCCACTCCCCCGGGGGGGGAGAGGGAGATGGAGTCGGGCCGGCAGCGCGCCCGGTCGCTACCATCGGCGCGTGGCCACGCACGCGCCCGCCCGCCGGCTCGCCGCGCTCGCCCTCGCGTCGTGCGCGCTCGGCTGCGCCACCTCGGGCGGCGCGGGGCGCGGGGCTTCGGCCGGCGGGCGACAGCAGGTCGTCACCCTCCCCTCCGGCCTCCGGCTCGCGATCATCGAGCGCCCCGGCGCGCTCCGCTTCCTCGTCGCCACCTCCACCGGCTGCGGCGCCGCCGCCGACCCGCCCGGCCGCGCCGGGCTCGCCCACCTGGTCGAGCACCTCACCTTCCGGGCCCGCGGACCGGGCGGCGTGGCGCGGGCCGAGGCGCTCGCCGCGAGCAGCGCGGCCTTCACCGCCCGGACGACGCCCGACGCCACCGCGACCTGGACCACCGGCCTGCCGGACGGGCTCGACGCGGCGCTCGCCGTCGAGGCGGCGCGGCTCGCCGATCCGCTGGCCGGCGTCGACCCGGCCGACCTGGACCGCGAGCGGGCGGTGGTGCTGCGCGAGCTCGCCCGGCGCGAGGCCTTCCTCGGCGGCGCCGCCGGCCTCGAGGCGCTCGCGGCGCACGCCTTCCCCGGCCATCCGTACGGCCGGCCGCCGGGGGGCGACGCCGCCGGCCTCGCCGCCGCCACGCTCGACGAGGCGCGCGCGCTCGCCGCCTCGTGCTGGCGACCCGAGGCGAGCCTCCTCCTCGTCGTCGGCCCGTGGCCCCACGAGGCGCTCCTCCCACGTGTGCTGGCCGCGCTCGGGCCGCTCGCCGATGGGCTGGCGGCCGCCGCGCCACGCCCTTCGCCGCCGGTCCCGCCGCCTCCGGCGCCCGCCGCAGCGCTCGAGGTGCTCCGCGCGCCGGTCCGCCACCCGGCGCTCCTCCTCGGCTGGACGGTGCCGGTGGGCGGCCTCGACCTCGAGCGGGCGCAGG
>DASTGK010000190.1:0-2579 GCA_035719085.1 Anaeromyxobacteraceae bacterium | reverse complement strand
AGCGTCGAGGTCCCGGCCACGCTCGACGAGGCGGCCGAGCGCGCGGCGCCGGCCCTCGAGGTCCCGGTCGAGCGCGAGGTGGCGGCGGAGCGCGGGCCGGGCGGCGAGCGCGAGGCGCGGCCGTCGCGCGGGCGCATCTGGCTCTCCTTCGGCGAGGCCGACGGCGCCGACGAGGCCAAGGTGCGCGAGCTGGTGGCCGGCCTCGTGCCGGGCGCCGAGCTGCTGGCCGTCGAGTTGCGGCGCAGCCACTCCTTCCTCGAGGTCCGGCCCGAGGCGATCGACGCCGTCGTCGACGGCCTCAACGGCAAGCTGGCCGGCGACAAGCCGCTCACCGCCGAGAAGGCGCGGCGGCGCCGGCGGTAGAGCACGAGGCCGGACGGCCGGGCCCGCAGGGCCTGGCCCGTCCTGCCGCGACCAAGGAGCCGGCGCGGCGGCGCCGGCGGTAGAGCGACTTCTGCTCGAGCGGACGGGGGAGCCCCGAGCGGCTCTCCCGTCCTGCCGTCAAGGGTCGTGCCTCGACGCCCCGAGCGGGTAGACTGTGGGCTCCCCAGAGGAGCCCGCCATGGCGCTCACCACGACCCCCGAGGTGCTCCGCGAAGTCGCCGCGCTCTACACGCGCATCGCCGAGCTCGAGCGCGCCCACGGGATGCGGCCGGGCGAGGGGGCGCCGGATGGGGCGCTGGCGGCGCGCGAGGACCTGTCGAGCGGCCTGCACGAGGTGGTGGCCGGCCTCGCCGACGGCTTCTTCGTCGTCTGCACCACGGCCGGCGAGATCCGGTTCGCGAGCGCCGCGGCGGAGCGGTTTCTCGGCTGGCGGCCGGAGCAGCTCGTCGGCCAGAACGCCTGGGCCTACGTGAACCAGGAGGACCTCGCCGCCATGGCGAGCGCCCGCTCGGCGCCGCTCGACGACGGCATCCCGATCGAGGTCCGGGCGCTGGCCGCCGACGGCGGCTACCGCTGGCTGGAGATGACGGCGCGCCAGTGGCCCAAGGGCGAGCCGCGCTTCGTCGTGCTGCGCTACCGCGACGCGCGCTACCGCGAGGCGGCGGGCGCGGGGGGCGACGGGGTGGAGGAGCGGCGGCTCCGCGACCAGCTGCGCCGCTCGAGCGCGCTCGCCCGGCTGAGCCAGCTGGCGCTCGGCCTGCCGCGCACCGCCGACGTGCTCGACGCCGCCGCGGCCCTGGCGGCGAGCGGGCTGGGCGTGGAGCTGGGGGCCTGGCTCGAGCCGGCCGAGGGCGGCCTCCGGGTCGGGGCCGAGGCCGGCTTCGGCCCGGCGGCGCGCGCCCTCACGGTGCCGGTGGTCATGTCCGCGGGCGGCCTGGCGCACGCCGGGGCGGCGCCCTTCGAGTCGGCCGACCTGGCCCGCGACCCGCGCGTCGCCGATCGGCTGCTGGCGGAGGCCGGGGCCGGCAGCGTGCTGGCCGTGCCGGTGCGCGGCGCGGCCAGGGCCCACGGCGTGCTCCTCGTGGCCGCCCGGGCGGCGCACCGCTTCGAGGAGGAGGAGCAGCACGTCCTCGAGACGATGGCCAACGTCCTCGCCACGGCCATCGACGCGCGGGCGGCGCAGGAGGCGCTCTCGGCCCGCGAGCGGCTGGCGCGGGCCGTCTTCGAGCACGCCCGCGACGGCATGGCCATCGTCGACGCCGAGGGGCGCTTCGTCGACCCGAACCCGGCCATGGAGCGGCTGCTCGGCGTCTCGCCGGAGGCGCTGCGCGGCCGGCGCCCCGGCGAGGTGGCCACGACCGACCTCGATCTCTCGGCGGCGGCGCGCGCCGGGCGGCCGCAGGGGGAGGCGACCGCCTCGACGCCCCACGGGGCGCGCACCCTCGAGTACGACGTGGTGTCGGAGGTGCTGCCCGGGCTGCAGCTCGCCGTGCTGCGCGACGTCACCGAGCGGCGCGCCATGGCGGCCCGCCTGGTCATGGCCGACCGGCTCATCGCCATGGGCACGCTCGCGGCCGGCGTGGCCCACGAGCTCAACACGCCGCTCGCCTACGTGAGCGCCAACCTGGAGTTCCTGCAGGCGGCGCTGCCGCTGCGGCTGGCCGGGGACGCCGGGCCGGGCTCCGAGCTCACCGAGGCGGTGGCGGAGTCGCTCGAGGGGACGGAGCGGCTGCGGACCATCATCGAGGACCTGCGGACCTTCGCCCGCGCGCCGGCCGGCGGCAGCGGCCAGGCCGACCTCGAGGCGGTGCTCCGCTCGTGCATCGCCATGACCTGGGGCCAGCTGCGCCACCGCGCCAAGCTGGAGCGCGACATCGGGCGGCTCCCGCCGGTGGTCGGGAACCCGGCGCGGCTGGCGCAGGTCTTCGTCAACCTGCTCGTCAACGCGGCCCAGGCCATCCCGCCCGGCCACGCGCAGGGGCACCGCATCCGCCTCGCGGCCCGCACCGGCGCCGGCGGGCGGGTCACCGTCGAGGTGAGCGACACCGGGGCCGGCATCGCGCCGGGCGTGCTGCCGCGCATCTTCGAGCCGTTCTTCACCACCAAGGCGGACGGGGAGGGGACCGGCCTCGGCCTCTCCATCTGCCGCAACATCGTGTCGGCGCTGGGCGGCACCATCCAGGTGGAGAGCCGGC
>DASTGK010000189.1:0-2439 GCA_035719085.1 Anaeromyxobacteraceae bacterium | reverse complement strand
CCTACCGGGCGGACATGTGGGCGGCGCTGGAGCGCCAGCCGGATCTCTCGGCCGCCGCGTTGGCGAGGGCGAGCTACGGCTCCTTCGCCACGGCGTGGCAGGTGCGGAGGGACTTCACCATGTGGAGCACCGCCAATGGTTCGTAATTCGACAACTCGGAAGGCGCGTTCCGGCCGGCGCGTGATCGGCCTCCGCGTTCGGGGGCGCATCTACCGCGCCGTGCTCACGCCCGACCTGAAGGCCGGGGGCTACACGGTCCGCGTGCCCGGGCTGCCCGGCTGCCTTACCGAGGGCGACACGCTCGCCGACGCGAAGCGGATGGCCCGCGAGGCCATCGGGCTGTGGCTGTCGGTGGCCTTGATGGGGAATCAACGCCTGGTCGCAGTCAGGTAGATGCGGCGAGCAGCGATCTCGCCCGGCAATGGCTCCCGCACATGGCACCACTCGACGTGGAAGCCGGCCTGCTCCGCGGCGAAGCGCAGCTCCGCCTCCGTGAGCGACGCCCAGTAGACCCGCAGACCGCAGCCAAGAGGGTCGGCGATCGGGCCTTCGTCGGTCCCCTCCTTGGCCACGGCGAGGAGTTGGCCGCGGGGTCGGACGACCCGTGCGAACTCTCGGAACGTGGCTCCAAGCCGGGACTTCGGTTGGTCGTGCAGGGCGTAATAGGCCACGAGGCCATCGAGGCTTTCGTCACCATGCGTGATCGGTTAGCACGCCCAACCCCGCTTCAAGGTGAGCCTGCCGAGGTTGGGATCTGCGCCCTCGCCTGAGAGGAGAGCATGCCATCGGCGGCGCTGCTCCATCGTGACCGTGGCGCCGGCGAGGACGACGGCCAGTTCGGTGGCGATCGCAGCGAGAGCATCGGTGACTCGGCGCTCGGAGAGCCGGCGGCTGGCGTCCACGCAGGCCCGGAGCGAGCGCCAGAGCGCGCGGCTCACCGCCAGGCCGATCATGGCCGCGTAGACGAGCGCCTCGACGACGGCGCGCTTGGCCGAGGCGAGGTGGGCGAGGCGCAGGTGGGTCTTGAGCTCCCTGAAGACGAGTTCGACCTCCCAGCGCGCGGCGTAGGTCTTGGCGATCTCCTGCGGCGAGAGGACCGTGACCGGCACGTTGGTCACGTACCAGTGGTGCTTTCTGGCGTCGCCATGGCGCACACCGACGACGCGGAAGACGGCCCGCTCGCGCCGGGAGCGGCCCAGGTAGCCACGGCGTGTGAACTCGACCTCGACGAGGAGATCGACGACCGCGCGGGCGAGCCCGGTCTTCACCTCGCCGAGCCGCTGGCCGACGAGCGAGCGCGAGGCGCCACGCCAGCGCCGGTTCTCAGCGAGGACGACGGGGCTGACGTCGTCGCGGAGCCGACTCACGAAGAAACCGCCGTTCTCCTGGATGCGAGTGAGAGCTGCCACTTGAAGTAGCCGAGGTCGAAGAGCAGGAGGCGGCCGGCCACCCACGGGCCGACACCGAGGCGGCGTCGCTCGTTGACGCGCTCGCCGGTGATGGTGACCTTGCGCGACCCGGCGCCGAAGACGCTCATCACCAGGTGGAGCTTCATCGCAGCGCGGGTGTGGTTGGTGCGGCAGCCGGCGTAGGCGCCGGCCAGCGCATCGCGGAGCCGAATGACGGTGGCGTCGGCGACGCAGAGGTCCTTGAAGCGCACCAAGTGCTCGCGAAGCGCGCCCGACGGCTCGGCCAGGTGATCCGTCGCCCGGGCCAGCGCCCGCTTGAGGAATCGGACCGTGGCGGCGTTGAACCAGTCGTAGAAGGAGGACGGCACGAGCGCCGTGCCAGTCGTGGCCCGGTAGAAGCGGCGCAGCGAGGCGATGCTGCGCTGGTGGCCGACGGCGAAGCCGAGCACCAGCGCCCAGAAGAACGCGGCCGGGGCCACCTTGCGGCGGCGCTCCACCAGGCCGACCTCGCGGGCGGTCGCGTTGAGCCAGCGGGTGGGGAAGAGCCTTCTCAAGTCGCGCGGGATGTGGCTTGCTCTGGAGCGGGCCATTCGCCCTCCGGATCGAGTTCACGCCTAGACAACGCGAACGAGATCAGAGGTCGGTGGCCTCTTCCACTTTTTGGATCGAAGGACGCGGGGTTACGCGGCGTCAGGCTCCCTGCGGAGCGGCCTCAAACCGAACACGCATGCTTTCGTCACCGAGCTGGAGGGAGGCCAGGTCCATCACCTCGAAGCGGAGGTGCGGCTGCTCGGCCCGAGCGAGCTCGATGCACCGGGGCGACAGGTCCACCGAGATGGTTTGGACGCCGAGCCGGGTGAGCAGGGCGGCCACGTGTCCACACGGGCCGCAGCCGACGTCGGCCACGAGCCCCTTCCCGTTCAGGCGGGCCACGAAGGCTTCGAAGACAGCCCGGTCGAAGGGCTTGCCGTCGAGCTCGTCCCGAAACAGCGCCAAGTAACGGTCGGCCCTCGGGTCCCACGCCTCCCGG
>DASTGK010000188.1:0-5676 GCA_035719085.1 Anaeromyxobacteraceae bacterium | reverse complement strand
GGGCCGACCCGCTCGGCCCCTACGCCCGCGCCACCGCCGGCTTCTTCGCGCCGGCCCTGGGGCTCCTCGCCCTGCTGGTGCTGGGCGCCCGCGCCCTCGTCCCTGGCCTCGCCGCCGCCGGCGCCGGGGCGCACCTGGCGCTCGGGGCGCGCCTCCTGGGCGCGAGCGCCGTCCTCTTCGCGCTCGGCCGCCGCTTCGTGGCGGGCGAGGCGGCCGGCGAGCCGGAGGGGCGCCTCCGGGGCCGGGCGCTCGGCTACGTCGTCGCCTACGCGGTGGTCCTCACCGTCTGGGCCTTCGACCTGGTGCTGGCCCTCTCCTCCGCCCCGCCGCAGGCGGTGGTGCCGGCCTACTACTTCCTCGGCGCCTTCCTCTCCGGCCTCGCCTTCGTCGGCCTCCTCGCGGCGCTCCGCGACGTCGCCGGCCCGGACCTGCGCCACGACCTCGGCAAGCTCCTCTTCGCCTTCATCGTGGTCTGGAGCTACCTGCTCTGGTCGCTCTTCCTGCCGCTCTGGTACGGCAACGTGCCGGAGGAGAGCGCGCTCCTGCTCGACCGCTGGCGCGCCCCCTGGAAGCCGCTGACGATCTTCGTGCTGGTCGCGGTCTCCGCCTGGCCCTTCTGGATCCTCTTCCCGGAGCGCTTCAAGCGGCGGCGGGCCACGCTGGGGCTCGGGGCGGCCGCGGTGCTGGCCGGCCTCGGCGTGGAGCGGTTCCTGCTCGTCCTCCCCTCGCTCCCGCTCGGCGGCGATCCGCTCTCGCTCGCCGTCGGGGCGCTCGTGGCGCTCGGCGCCGGCGGGGTCTTCCTGCTCTCGGTCGGGGCCGGCCTGCCGCCGGCGGCGCCCGGCCCTACCCCACCAGCCGGCGCACCGGGTACTCCCCGCCGATGACCAGCCACTCGCTCTCGCCCTTGAGCAGGCTCGTCGGCAGGAGCGCCGAGAAGAAGAAGACCTTGGCGAGCGGCACGCGCGCCTCCCAGACGGCGTAGCCGAACTCCCAGGCCCGCTCCGGGTCGTCGGTGAAGGAGGCCAGGTTGTTGAGCCGGACCACCAGGTCGCGCTGGCCGCGCCGCTCCAGCACGTCGCGCTCCTCCTCCTCGTGGACGCCGCGCCAGAGCGTCACCCAGCGCTCGCCGGGGCGGCGCCGGGCCAGCTCGTACTGCGTGAACTCGTAGACCAGGTCGAGCTGCGAAAGGATGGCGCTGGTGCGGGCCGAGCCGCGCATCCGGTCGGCGGCGTAGACCTGGTAGGCCTCGTCGTCCAGCCCCTCGATGCGGCCGCGGTGGAAGGTGGGCGGCAGGCCGAGCCGGCTCTCCACCCAGCTCTTCAGCACCGCCCCCTCGATGGAGGAGGAGTCGACACCCCAGCCGCGCAGGAAGCGGACGTAGGAGTTCTTGAGCGCCCGGCGGGCGGTGTCGGTCTCCTGGGCCGTCCAGTGGTGGAGCTGGAACCGGACCGAGATCCAGTCGTGGAACAGCTCGGCCCGGCGCGCCGGGTCGGCCTCGCCGTCCAGCCGGTCGAAGAGGAAGCGGTTGGCGTCCCGCACCCCCTGCAGCTCGATGGGGCGGGGGTCGTCCGCGAAGTGGCGGGAGGCGATGACCCAGGGCGGGTGGTTGCAGCGGTTGAGCGAGATCGGTCCCATCGAGACCGGCCGCCCGGCGGCCGGAGCGGCTATATTGCCGGTCCATGTTCCCCCCCGTCTACGTCGCCGACATCGCGAAGCACGAAGGCCAGGAGGTCACCCTCCACGGCTGGCTCCACCACCGCGCCTCCAAGGGGAAGCTCCACTTCCTCAAGCTGCGGGACGGCACCGGGGTCATCCAGTGCGTGGTCTTCAAGGGGAACGTCACCCCGGAGGTCTTCTTCGAGGCCGACCACCTGCCGCAGGAGAGCTCCATCACCGTCCGCGGCCTGGTGAAGAAGGACGAGCGCGCCCCCATCGGCTACGAGCTCGACGTCCGCGACCTCCAGGTGGTGGCGAAGCCGAGCCAGGAGTTCCCGCTCGGCCACAAGGAGCACGGGGTCGCCTTCCTCATGGAGCAGCGCCACCTCTGGCTCCGCTCCCAGCGCCAGACCGTGGTGCTGAAGGTGCGCGCCAGCGTGGTCAAGGCCATCCGCGACTTCTTCGACGGCCGCGGCTTCACCCTCGTCGACGCGCCGATCTTCACGCCCGCGGCCTGCGAGGGGACGAGCAACCTCTTCGAGGTCCCCTACTTCGACCTCGGCAAGGCCTACCTGACCCAGTCCGGCCAGCTCTACATGGAGGCCGGCGCCATGGCGCTCGGCAAGGTCTACTGCTTCGGCCCGACCTTCCGGGCCGAGAAGTCGAAGACCCGCCGCCACCTGACCGAGTTCTGGATGGTGGAGCCCGAGGTGGCCTTCATGGACCTCGAGGGCGACATGCAGCTCATGGAGGAGTTCGTCTCCTTCGTGGTCCAGGCGGTGCTGGAGAAGCACGAGAAGGAGCTGGTCTCGGTGCTCGAGCGCGACGTCTCGAAGCTCCGGAACGTGAAGCCGCCCTTCCCGCGCATCACCTACACCGAGGCGGTCGAGGTGTTGCAGAAGGCCGGCCACCCCATGACGTGGGGCGACGACATCGGCGGCGACGAGGAGACCGTCATCGCCAACGCCTACGACCGGCCGGTGATGGTCCACCGCTACCCGGCCGAGATGAAGGCCTTCTACTTCAAGAAGGACCCGACCGACGCCAAGGTGGCGCTCGGCTGCGACGTGCTCGCGCCCGAGGGGTACGGCGAGATCATCGGCGGCGGCCAGCGCGAGGACGACCTGGCCACGCTGGAGGCGGCCATCGCCCACCACAACCTGCCCAAGGAGGCCTTCGAGTGGTACCTCGACCTCCGCCGCTACGGCACGGTGCCCCACGCCGGCTTCGGCATGGGCGTGGAGCGGTGCGTCGCCTGGATCTGCGGCCTGCACCACGTCCGGGAGACCATTCCGTTCGCCCGCATGATGGAGCGCATCACTCCGTAGGTCGGCGGTCACCGTGAAGAGGCGAAGGAGGCCGTCGCCGAGGCGGGCGCGCGAGGAGCGAGCCGCGCAGCCGTACTGCTTTCGTACGGCGAGCAGCGGCGCGACGAGCCCGCCCGGCGCAGGCAGGCATCGTTCGCCGACCTACAGACGGAGGAGCGTCTTCACGGCGTCCACCACCTGCGGCGCCTGCACCGGCTTCACCAGGTAGGTCGAGGCGCCGAGCGCCATGGCCCGCTTCCGGTCGGCCTCCGCTCCCTCGGTGGTGATGACGACGATGGGGATGCGCTGGTGGCCGCCCCCCTGCCGCACCAGGGACACCAGCTTCAGCCCGTCGAGCAGGGGCATGTTGATGTCGGTGAGCAGGATGTCGAAGCTGGCCGAGGCGAGCTTGCGCCAGGCCTCGGCGCCGTCGCCGGCCTCGGTGGTGGCCATGCCGTCCACCCGGGAGAGGGCGTAGCAGAGCTGCCGGCGCATCGAGGGGCTGTCGTCGACGACGAGCGCGTTGAGGTGGGCCATCGGTCTCAGTCGTCGCGGGCGAAGCGCACCAGCCGCTCGGCGATGGCCGGGAGCCCCAGCACCTCGTCGACGGCGCCGCTCGCCTGCGCGGCGTTCGGCATCCCGTATACCACGGCCGTGTCGGCCGACTCGGCGAGCGTCAGGCCGCCGGCCGCCTTGACCGCCTGGACGCCGGCGGCCCCGTCGCTCCCCATGCCGGTCAGCACCACGGCGCAGAGCCGCCGGGGCATGGCGAGGGCCGCCGAGGTGAAGAGCCGGTCGATGCTCGGGGCGTAGCGCGCCCCCGGCCCCGGCTCGTCCGGCGGCGCCACCGCGGCCCGCAGCGCCCCCCGCGCCCCCGGGCCCCGGCGCAGCTCCAGGTGGCGCCCGCCCGGCGCCACCAGCACGCGCCCGGCGGCGACGAGATCGCCGTCCTCCGCCTCGGCCACGGTGAAGGGGGTGCCGCGCCCGAGCCGGTCGGCGAAGGCGCGGGTGAACTTCTCGGGCATGTGCTGGGCCACCAGGAGGCCGAGCGGCAGGTCCCCGGGCAGCGCCGCGAGCAGCTCCTGGATGGCCCGCGGCCCGCCGGTGGAGGCGCCGATGACGGCGACGCGCGGCGGCTCGACGAGCGGGCGCGGGTCGGCCGGGTCGTGGTCGGCGGCGGGGAGCGGCGCCAGGTTGCCGATGCGCAGCGAGCGGACCACGGCGCACTTGGCCAGGAGCTCGTCGCGCACCGCGGCGAGCCCGCCCGCCTCCGGCTTGGCCACGAAGTCGAGCGCCCCGAGCTCGAGCGCCTTGAAGACGTCCTGCCGGCGCGACATGGACGAGAGGACGACGACCGGCAGGGGGCGCCGCCCCATGAGCAGCCGCAGGAAGGTGAAGCCGTCCATGCGCGGCATCTGCAGGTCGAGCAGGACGAGGTCGGGGTGGCGGGAGAGCGCCAGCCGCAGCGCCTCCTCGCCGTCGCGGGCGTGGGCCACCACCTCGACCCCGCCCTCCACGAGGAGGCGCTCCAGCTCGCCGCGCAGGGCGTCGGAGTCGTCGACCAGCAGGGCGCGCAGCGGGCGCTCGCCGGGCCGGCTCACGGGCACCCCCCGCCGGCGGCGCGCGGCTTGCGGTAGACGAGGTCGTTCTTCAGGTGGACGAGCTCGAAGTCGGCGCTCACGTTGAGCAGCGACTCGGCGTGGCCCAGCAGGAGCCAGCCGCCGTCGCGCAGCCTCTCGTGGAGGCGGCGCAGCGCCTGCCGGCGCGCCGGCAGGTCGAAGTAGATCATCACGTTGCGGCAGAAGACGGCGTCCACCCGCCCGATCCCGGCGAGCCCCTCGTCGTGGAGCAGGTTGGCCGGGGTGAAGCGGACCCTCCGCTTGATGGCGTCGTCCACCACCCACTTGCCGCCGCGCAGCCGGAACCAGCGGCGCAGGGCGTGCCCCTCGAGCGAGCGGAAGGCGTGGTCGCCGTAGGCGCCGGCCCGCGCCGCCTCCAGGCAGCGGCGCGAGATGTCGGCGCCGATCACCTCGACGTCCCAGCCGGCGAAGAGCCCCGAGTCCTCCACCAGGATGGCGAGGGTGTAGGCCTCCTCGCCGGTGGCGCAGCCGGCCGAGAGGAGCCGCAGCCGCCGCTCGCCGGCCCGCTCCCGCGCCAGCTCGGGCAGGATCTCGCGCTCGAAGGCGTGGAGCTGCAGCGGCTCGCGGCAGAAGTAGGTCTCGTTGGTGGTGAGCAGGTCGACGGCCTCGGAGAGCTCGGCCAGGCCGCCCGCGTCGAAGCGGAGGAACCGGTGGTAGTCGCCCCAGCCGGCCAGGCCGTGCGCCGCGAGCCGCGGCGCCAGGCGGCGCTCCACCAGGTAGCGCAGGTCCTCCCGGAACCAGATGCCGCAGTGGTCGTGGACGAGGTCGCGCAGGAGCCGGAACTCCTCCTCCGACATCGCGGGCGGGCGATCGGGGAGGAGCATCAGCGGCGCGACCGCCCGGCGAGGAGCGTGGCGGCCTCGGCGAAGGCGCGGGCCACGAGCGTGTCGGGGTCGGAGCGCGCCAGCCGGGCCGCCTCCTCGCGCAGCGCGGGATCGCGCCGCTCCGCCATCCCGCGGGCGGCGGCGTGGCGCACGTCCCAGCGCGGGCTGGCGGCGGCCTGGCGCAGCAGCCGGACGCCGTCGGGGCCGGGCAGGCGGGCGGCGGCGGCCACCGCCTGCTTCACCACCTCT
>DASTGK010000187.1:0-8401 GCA_035719085.1 Anaeromyxobacteraceae bacterium | reverse complement strand
GGTGGTCGGGCTGGCGCTCGCCGGGGGCGGGCGGGCCTTCTACCTGCCGCTCGGCCACCGCTACCTGGGGGCGCCGGCGATGCTGCCGGCGGCCGCGGTGCGCGACGCGCTGGCGCCGCTCCTGGCCGGGCCGGCGCCGGTCCACGCCCATGAGCGCAAGGGGGCGATGCATGCGCTCGCCCGGCTCGGCCTCGCGCTCGGCGCGCCGGGCGAGGAGACCGACCTGCTCTCGCGCCTGCTCATCCCGACGCGGCGCGAGCACGCCCTCGCCGACGTGGCGCGCGAGCGGACGCGCGACGAGCTGCCGCCCGACCCGACCGCCGACCAGAAGAAGGGGGCGCCGGGGCGGGAGGGGACCGAGGTGGAGCGGATCGCCGCCTGGGCCGCCCCGTGCGCGGCGGCGCTCCCCGACCTGGCGGAGGCGCTGCTCCGGGCCTGCGAGGAGGCGGGGCTGACGCGCCTGGTGCGCGAGGTGGAGGGGCCGCTCGTCCCCGTCCTCTTCGAGATGGAGCGGGACGGCATCGCCGTCGACCGCGGGGCGATGGAGGCGATGAGCACCGAGTTCGGCGCCGCCATGGACGCGCTGGAGCAGCGGATGGAGGAGGCGGCGGGGCGCCGCTTCAACGTCGCCTCGACGCGCGAGCTCGGCAAGGTGCTCTTCGAGGAGCTGGGGCTGCCGGTGGTGAAGAAGCTCAAGACCGGCCCCTCCACCGACGTCGAGGTGCTGGAGAAGCTGGCCGAGCAGCACCCGCTGCCGCGGCTGGTGCTGGAGCACCGCGCGCTCTCGAAGCTCAAGGGGACCTACGTCGACGCCCTGCCGCTCCTCATCGACCCCGGCGACGGGCGCCTCCACACCACCTTCCAGCAGGTGGGCGCCGCCACCGGCCGGCTCTCCTCCAACGACCCGAACCTGCAGAACATCCCGGTGCGGACCGAGCTGTCGCGCCGCATCCGCGCCGCCTTCGTGGCGCCGCCCGGCCGCCGCCTGGTCTCGGCCGACTACTCGCAGATCGAGCTGCGCATCCTGGCCCACTACTCGGGCGACCCGGCGCTGCTCGAGTCCTTCCGCATCGGCGAGGACGTCCACACCCGCACCGCCGCCGAGACCTACGGCGTGGCGCGGGACGCGGTGACGCCGGAGATGCGCCGCGTCGCAAAGATGCTCAACTTCGGCATCGCCTACGGCCTCTCGGCCTTCGGCCTGTCGCAGCGGCTCGACCTGCCGCCCAAGGAGGGGCAGGCGATCATCGACCGGTACTTCGCCCGCTACGCCGGCGTGAAGGGGTGGCTCGAGCGGATCGTGGCCGACGCCCGGCGCGACGGCGAGGTGCGGACGCTCTACGGGCGGCTCCGGGCCATGCCGGACATCGCCGCGCGCAACCCGGCCGTCCGGCAGGGGGCGGAGCGGACCGCGGTCAACACGCCGATCCAGGGGACCGCGGCCGACGTGGTCAAGATCGCCATGTTCCGGGTGCACCGGGCGCTCGCGCGCGAGCGGCTGGAGGCGCGCCTGCTCCTGCAGGTGCACGACGAGCTGGTGGTCGAGGCGCCGGAGCGCGAGGTGGAGCCGGTGGAGCGGCTCCTGAAGCGCGAGATGGAGGCGGCCGCCGAGCTGGCGGTGCCGCTCCTCGTCGAGGTGGGGCACGGCCGGAGCTGGGCCGAGGCGCACTGAGCGCAGTTCTCCCTCTCCCCCGGTGGGGGAGAGGGGGCCAAGCGTGTTGTCACTCGTCGCTGGTGGCGAGCCGGCGGCGCTGGGCGGCGAAGGGGACGGCCTCGTCGCGGGGCGGCTCGCGGAAGGCGTCGAGCAGCTTCAGGTGGCTCTCGACCAGCGTCTTCACGCCGGCCTCGAACTGCACCCGCTGCCGCTTCAGCTCGTTGATGTCGTCGGCGATCCGCAGGAAGCGGGCGTGGGCGCCCTGGACGATCTTCTCGGCCTGCAGCTCGGCGTCGGAGAGGGTGATCTCGGCCTCCTTGCGCGCCGCCTCGCGGATCTCCTCCGAGGCGCGCTGGGCGGTGACGAGCGTCTCCTGCAGGGCCCGCTCGCGCCCCTTGTGCTCGGCCAGCTCCTCCTCCTGCCGCTGGACCGCCTGGCGCAGGGCCGTGACCTCCTTGACCAGCCCCTCGAACTCGCTGGCGACGAGCGACATGAAGGCCTCCACCTCCTCCGGCTCGTAGCCGCGGAAGGCCTTCCGGAACTGCTTCTGCGTGATGTCGAGGGGGGTGATGTTCATGGTCGGCTCCGGGGTCGGGCGATCATACGCCCGGCCCTCCGGCTGTCCATTCCGGGGCCCCCCGGGCCGGCGGGGGGGCGTGCTATCTTCCGCCCCCCATGCCCTTCTCCGAGCTCATCGCGCAGGACCGCGCCGTCGGGTCCCTCCGCGCGGCGCTGCGGCGCGGGGCGGTCCACCACGCCTACCTGTTCGGCGGGCCGCCCGGCGTGGGGAAGGGGACGGCGGCGCGGCTGCTGGCGCAGGCCGTCAACTGCGAGGGGGGCGCGGGCGGGCCGGGCGGGCTGCGCGAGGACCCGTGCGGCGCCTGCCTGCCCTGCCGGAAGATCGCCAAGGGGAGCCACCCGGACGTCCTCGAGCTGTGCGAGGAGCGGGCCATGGTGAAGGCCGGCCGCTGGGAGGCGCGCAGCGGCCGCTCGCCGTCCAAGGACATCGTCGTCGACCAGGTGCGCGACCTCGTCGACCACCGGCTCGCGCTGCGCCGCTTCGAGGGGCGCCGCCGCGTCGTCGTCATCGATCCCGCCGACGCCATGAACGTCCAGGCCCAGAACGCGCTCCTGAAGACGCTGGAGGAGCCGCCGGACGACACCACGCTGGTGCTCGTCTCGTCGGGCGCCGACTCGCTCCTGCCGACCATCCGCAGCCGCTGCCTCTACGTCGGCTTCGCGCCGCTCCCCGAGCCGGTGGTGGCGGCGCGGCTCGAGGCGGAGGGCCACCCGGCCGCCTCGGCGCGGCTGGCGGCGGCCCTCTCCGGCGGCTCGCTCGGGCGGGCGCTCTCGCTCGACGAGGAGGCCCTGGCCGAGCGCCGGGCCGCGCTCTTCGGCGCCGCCGCGCTCGGGCCGGACGACGCCGGCGCCTGGATCGCCTTCGCGCGGGAGCACGGCGAGGACCGCGAGGCGGCGGCCGAGCTCGGCGAGCTCCTGCTCGTCTGGTGGCGCGACGTGCTGGCGGCGCAGGCCGGCTCCGGGGCGCTCGCCCTCGCCGACCTGGCCGACGCCACCCGGCGCACCGCCGCCGCCCTCTCGCCGGCCGAGGCGCTGCGCCGCCGCGAGCTGGCCGGCGGGCTCCTCAGGGCGCTGCGCCAGAACGCGACCGCGCCCCTCGCCATCGAGCGGATGCTCGTCGGGTGGTTCCATGGCCGCTAGCCCCCGCGGCGCGCGCGCCGCCGGCCCGACGGTCGAGGAGATCCTGGCCGAGGCGGAGGCCGGGAGGCCGGCCCCGGTCTACCTGCTCGACGGCGACGCCTTCCTGACGTTGCGGGCCGCCCGCGACCTGTGCCACCGGCTGGTGCCGGAGACCGAGCGCAGCCTCAACCTGGTGGAGCTGGACGCGGCCGCCTCGCCGGCCGAGGTGGCCGCCGAGGTGGAGACGCGCGGCCTCTTCAGCACCGGGCGCAAGGTGGTGCTGGTGCAGGAGCCGGCCTTCCTCACCTCCAAGGAGGACCTGGAGGAGTCGTTCGAGAAGGCGCGCGAGCAGTGGAGCGAGGGGCGGCAGCGCGAGGCGGCGCGGCGGCTCCTGGCGCTCGCGGCCAAGGCCGGGTTCGGCGCGGCCGACCTGCGCCCCGAGCCGGGCGAGGACGAGGAGAAGTTCAAGGCGAAGCTGGGCAAGGAGCTGAAGAAGGAGCTCGGCTTCGCCCTGGCGCCCGAGGCGCTCGCCTTCGTGGTCGAGGCCGGCCGCTTCGCCGTGGAGCGCGAGATGAGGGCGGCCAAGGACGACTCGGGCGCGCTCGACGCCGCGCTGGAGCGCGGCCTGCCGCCGGGCCACGTGCTGGTGGTGGCGGCCGGCAAGGTGGACGGCCGGCTGCCGCTGGTGAAGAAGCTGGCCGCGGCCGGGCGGCGCGTCGAGGTGGCCATCCCGGTGGAGGGGACCTTCGACGCCCGGGTGGTGCTCGGGCCGGTGGTCTCGACGCTGCTCGCGGGCACCGGCAAGCGGGCCGACGCCGGGGCGGTGGAGCGGCTCACGGCGCTCGTCGGCGGCGACGCCCGCACGCTCGCGGGCGAGCTGGCCAAGCTCGCGGCCTACGCCGGCGACCGGAAGGTGATCACCGCCGAGGACGTGGACGAGGTGGTGGTGCGCACCGCCGAGGACCCGTTCTTCGCGCTCGGCAACGCCGTCGAGGCGCGCGACCTCCAGGCCGCGCTCGCGGTGGTCGACCGGGTGGTGGCCGACGGCGGCTCGCCGCACATGCTGCTCGCCACGCTGGCCGGCACGGTGCGGCGCCTGGTGGTGGAGAAGGAGCGGGCGCGGGCGGTGGTGGGCGAGCGGGTGCTGCGCTCGCCGCGGGACTGGGAGGCGCAGGTCTTCCCCACCATCCCGGCCGAAGAGGTGGGCAAGAAGAAGCCCTTCGGGTTCTGGATGAAGTACCAGGCGTCGACCCGCTTCGCGCGCGGCGAGCTCCTCGAGGGGCTGGTGGCGCTGCACGAGGCCGACGTGGCGATGAAGTCCGGGCAGGACGCGCGGCTCCAGCTGGAGCGGGCGCTGTGGGGCCTGCTCGGCACCAACGCAGCGGAGAGGAGACAGCCATGACCACGCGCCGGCTCATCACGAGCGCGCTGCCGTACGCCAACGGATCGATCCACCTCGGCCACATGGTCGAGCACGTGCAGACCGACGTCTACGTCCGCTACCTGCGGGCGCTCGGCGAGGACGTGACCTGGATCTGCGCCGCCGACGCCCACGGCACGCCCATCGAGGTGAACGCCGCCAAGGCCGGCATGGCGCCCGAGGCCTTCGCCGACAAGTACCGGCGCGAGCAGGAGCAGACCTTCAAGGCCTTCGGCATCGGGCACGACACCTACTACACGACCCACTCCGACGAGAACCGTCGCTGGGCCTACCGGGTCTACGACGCCCTCAAGGCCAAGGGGCTCATCTACAAGAAGGCGGTCGAGCAGCTCTACTGCGAGACCGACCGGCGCTTCCTGCCCGACCGCTTCGTCAAGGGGACCTGCCCGAAGTGCGGCACGCCCGACCAGTACGGCGACGTCTGCGAGCACTGCGGCACCACCTACGATCCGCGCGAGCTGAAGGAGCCCTACTGCGCGCTCTGCCGCAACGCGCCGGTGGTGCGCACGAGCGAGCACGCCTACGTCAACCTGCGCAAGCCGGAGGTGGCGGGGCTCATCCGCGGCTGGGTCGAGGCGGAGGGGCACCTCGAGGCCGGCGTGCGCCAGCAGGTGAAGGGCTGGCTCGAGGACCTGCAGGACTGGTGCATCACCCGCGACCCGCCCTACTTCGGCTTCCCGGTGCAGGACCCCGACTTCCCCGGCAAGTTCCTCTACGTCTGGGTCGACGCGCCCATCGGCTACCTCTCGAGCGGCGAGCGCTACTTCACCGTCGAGGCGCCGCCGGAGCGGCGGCTCGACGCCGCGGAGTACGAGCGGCGCTACCTGGCGCCCGAGGCGCCGGCCCGGCTGGAGCACTTCATCGGCAAGGACATCCTGCGGTTCCACGCCGTCTTCTGGCCCGCCATGCTCTGGGCCACCGGGCTGAAGCGGCCGGACCGGATGCCGGTGCACGGCCACTTGACCGTCAACGGCGAGAAGATGTCGAAGACGCGCGGCACCTTCATCAACGCCTCGACCTACCTCGACTCGGGGCTCGACCCGGAGCTGCTGCGCTACTTCTTCGCCGCCAACCTGGGGCCGGGCGTCTCCGATCTCGACCTCTCGCTCGACGAGTTCCGCAACCGGATCAACGCCGACCTCCAGAAGCGCATCGCCAACCTGGCGGCGCGGGTCCACTCGCCGGTGGCGAAGAGCCACGGCGGCGGCATCCCAGCGCAGCCGGCCGGTGCGGCGCTCGACCGGGCCCAGGTGGCCGAGGCGCTCGCCGCGGCCCGGGCCGCCTACGGCGCCCTCGACTTCCGCGCCGTGCTCAAGGCGGTGAACGAGCTCGCCGACGTGGCCAACAAGGCGGTGCAGGACAACAAGCCCTGGGAGTCGCCCGAGGCTCCGGCCACGGTCGGGCTCCTCCACGACCTCGGCAAGGTGCTCCACGCGCTCGCCGTCATGCTCGGCCCGGTGATGCCGCGCTTCGCGGCCGGCCTCGCGGCGGCCATGGATGGCCGGTCGCTCGCCTGGCCGGAGGGGTTCACGCCCTTCGACGGGACCCCGGTCCGGTTCACCGCGAAGCCGCCGGCCATCATGCCCCTCGACGCCAAGCAGGTGGAGCGGCTGATCGCGGCGCCGGCCGAGGGGGCGCCCGCGCCCGCGGCGCCCGCCAAGGTGGCCAAGGCGGCGAGCCCGAACGAGGGGGCGGCCAAGGCCTCCTCCAAGCCGGCCGCGCCGCCGGTCTTCGGCGTCATCCAGTACGACGACTTCGCCAAGGTGGAGCTGCGCGTCGGCCTGGTGAAGGCGGCCGAGCCGGTGCCCAAGGCCGACAAGCTCGTGAAGCTCTCGGTCGACGTGGGCGAGCCGGAGGCGCGCACCATCGTGGCCGGCATCGCGCAGGCCTACCCGGATCCCGCGGCGCTCGTGGGGAAGCGGATCGTGGTGGTGGCCAACCTGGCGCCGAGGCCCCTGCGCGGCATCACCTCGCAGGGGATGCTGCTCGCGGCCGGCGAGGTGCCCAACCTGCAGGTGGTCACGGTGGGGGAGTCGATCGCGCCGGGGACGAGGGTGAAGTAGACCGAACCCGCACCCGCACCCGCACCCGAACCCGGGGCCGTGCCCGCGGCCCGTGCCCCGCTCGCCCGTGCCCGTGCCCGTGCCTCTGCTGACGGCTAGGGACTCCTGACGACGAGGGTCACGGGCCACGGCGCCACGGGGCACGGAAATGAAGGGGCACGGGTTCGCGTTCGGGTTCGGGTTCGGAAGGTTACTGGTTGTTACACATGGATCTGATCGACTCCCACGCCCACCTCGACTTCGAGGACTACAAGGACGACCTCGAGGCGGTGCTGGCGCGCGCCCAGGCGGCTGGCGTCTCGCGCATCGTCGCCATCGGCCTCTGGCGCGCCCCGGGCTCCTTCGGCAACGCCATCGAGCTGGCCACCTCGCGGCCGGAGCTCTTCGCCGCCACCGTCGGCGTCCACCCGCACGACGCCGTCAAGGTGCCTGAGGCCGACTGGCTCCGCTGCGCCGAACTGGCGCGCCACCCGCGCGTCGTCGGCGTGGGGGAGACGGGGCTCGACTTCCACTACGACCTCTCGCCGCGCGACGTGCAGGAGGCGGCCTTCCGCCGCTCCATCGCCATCGCCCGCGAGGCCGGCAAGCCGCTCGTCATCCACGTGCGCGAGGCCGACGCCGCCTGCGCCGCCGCGCTGCGCGAGGAGGGGGTGCCGGCGGCCGGCGGCGTCATCCACTGCTTCACCGGCGACGTGGCCGCGGCGCGCACCTACCTCGACCTCGGCCTCTACGTCTCGGTGGCCGGCATCGTCACCTTCAAGACGGCCGAGCCCATCCGCGAGGCGGTGCGGATCGTGCCGCGCGACCGGTTGCTCATCGAGACCGACAGCCCGTTCCTCGCCCCCATCCCGCTGCGCGGCAAGCGGAACGAGCCGGCCAACGTGCTCCACACGGCGGCCAAGGTGGCCGAGGTCTGGGGCCGGCCGGTGGCCGAGGTGGCCGAGGTGACGAGCGCCAACGCCCGCCGGCTCTTCCGGCTCGACGCCGGGGCGTAGCGGTCAGCGCCCGAGCAGCGCCGCCACCTGCCGCCGCAGCGGCTCGAGCGACGGCGGCGCCACCTCCAGGAACCGCTCGTAGGCGAGCCGCGCGTCGCCGAAGCGCCCCTGCGCCTCGCAGGCCTTGGCCAGGCGGAGGAGCGCCTCGGCGTTCCGCGGCGCCAGCTCCAGCGCCCGCTGGTACTGCGCCAGCGCCTCGGGCCCGCGCCCCTCGGCCAGGAGCACGTTGCCGAGCTGGGTGCGGGCGAGCGACGTCTCCTGGAGCGCGAGGGCGGTCCGCAGGTGGCGCTCGCCCTCGGCGAGCCGCCCGGCGCGCGCCAGGTCGCTGCCGAGGTCGTACTCGACGAGCGCCGAGCCGGGGGCCACCACGCACGCGTGGGCGAGGAGCGCGATCCGGTCGCGCCACGGTCCGAGCTGGGCGCGCGTGACGAGCAGGAAGAGACCGGCGAGCGCGGCGACGCCGGCGCCCGCGCTCCACCGCCGGGCCCGCCCCGCCAGGAGCCCCGCCGGCACGGCGAAGGCCAGGCCGGCGGCCGCCGCGGCGATGGCC
>DASTGK010000186.1:0-2257 GCA_035719085.1 Anaeromyxobacteraceae bacterium | reverse complement strand
CGCCCTGGAGAGCTGCGCCACCGCGTCGGAGAGGTCGGTGCGGCAGCCGACGCAGAAGGCGTCGAGGGCCACGCCCAGGTTCCAGGCGTTGTACCAGGCGTCGCGCTCGGCGGCCGGGATGTCGTCGCCGACGAGCGGCGGCCCCGAGTCGTCGACCAGGTAGCCCTGGGCGGCGGGCCAGTACCACCTGAAGGCCTCGTAGTTGGACAGGGCGCCGAAGCCGCCGGCCGAGGAGCCGGCCACCACCACCTTGCGCGGCGACGGCCAGGTGGCCCCGAGCCGCTTCAGGAAGGCCTTGAGGTTCTCGTGGCCGACGTGGTGCCACGTCTCGCTGGCGAGCGGCGCGGTGTAGGTCTTGATGGTGTCGCCGCCGTGCACGTCGCCGGTGCAGTAGGGCACGAAGACGACCGTGGCGCCGGCGAGCGTGGGCGGCAGCTGCGTCCGGTCGAGGATCGAGCCCGGGAGGTAGGCAGTGACGTCGGCCGCGAAGTCGGCGCTGCCGTAGGCCTTGTGCGTGGCCGTGCCGACGGCGCAGGTCTCGTAGCTCCAGCAGGCGCCGCCGCCGTCGAAGAAGACGAGCAGGTCCTGGCCGGTGCCCCGGTTGATGCCGAGGCCGGTCGAGGTGCCGTCGCCGCAGGAGGTGTCGGGGAAGTCGATCCACGTCCACTGGCCCGCCGGAAGATCGGCGTCGAGGATGGGCGCGCCGAGCGGCGGCGTCCCGGCGTACTCGTGCTTCACCCGGTCGGTGGTGTTGGGCGCGCAGCCGGCGACGGCGGCCGCCGCGGCGAGGCCGGCGAGGAGGTGGCGTCGAGACATGCGCCGCATCCTCGGCCCCGGCGGCGAGCCGCGCAACGGCGCGAGGTGGGACGGTGTGCGACGGCCGCCTCGGCCGGGGGCGTTCCCGGCGATTCACCTGCCGTCCGGCCCGGCGGCGGCTCTACTCCCGGTCATGTCACCTGCCCTCCTCCTGCTCGCCTCGGCGCTGCAGTGCGCGGCCCCGGACGAGCGGCCAAAGCCGGCGGACGCCGCGGAACAGGCGCAGGACGCGCCGGCGGTGGACCACCCGAAGACCGCGTCGCCGAAGGACGTGCGCTCCGGGGAGGAGGAGACCTTCCCGGTCTTCGCGCTGCGCTTCACCGGGCCACAGTACGCCTCGCTGGCGCTCGGCGTGGCGCACGGCAGGATGACCACGGGCATCGCCGGCCAGTACGCTCAGGTCGAGCCCGGCTTGGGTGGGCTGAAGGTCAACGCCGGTGTCTTCGGCGCGGTCGACGTGGCGGGGTCGAGCCTTCATCTCACCTACCTTCACACCTGGGGCCGTCCGGCCGGCACCATCGCCGGCAGGGACTACGTCGGGCCCGAGGTCTCCCTGTTCGGGCTCATCTTCAACGTTTCGATCGGCGCGCTCTGGCGGATCGGGCCAGACAACGGCGCCGGGCGCTGGCTCCTCAGCACCGGCATCGGCTTCTCGATCGGGCCGTAGACCGCACCGAGCGCGGCGCCCGCTTGCGCGGCCGCCGCCAAGGGCGGACGTGGTGGGGCCCCCGCCAGACCGGAGCGCGGGTCAAGGCCCCGACCGCTCGGACGGAGCCGCAGCTCCGGCGGGCGCGCCACCGCGAACGTCGTTCGGCCGTGCGAAGCCGGCGACACCGCCTCGGAGCCGGTCGATCGAAGCCGGTCCGCCCGCGCGCGAGGACTGCCGGGGGCTCATGATTCATCACATCAGGTTGGGCCCCGACTCGATGGCGCCCGCCGTGCCACGACGGGTCCCGAGCGCGAGCGTCCTCCACAGGGCGGCGGCGAGGCGGCAGCGAGGGGGCGTGGCTGGCGGGCGAGCGCGGCGGCGTTGGTCGGCGTCGCCGCGCGGCGGCCGTCGCCGGGGAGGCGGGGCCGCCATGTTCGAGGCGCCTCGGCGTGATCGGTTCGCAAGTTGACGCGCGGCACGCCCGGCAGGACCACGGGTCGCCGCGCGACGTGGTGCAGGCGGGTCGCCGCGTGGGCGCCGCGCGTCGCCGCGGCAATGTGTCACTGCCGCCAGAGGCAGTTGTTTCACCCGCAAGGGGCCTCCCGGGCTCGCGCCCGCGATGGCCGCCAAGGCGCGCCTTCGCGTACCCAGCTGGGAGTGAAATGAGCGGCGATTCCGCTTGACGCACTCTGCTCGCGGATGGGCTTTCGCGCTCTGCGCGCGGCGTGGATGGCCCGCGTGAGCGCGCCACGGGCCGTGCGGTGCGCGCCGGCGTGAGCCAGGCCGGGCGCG
>DASTGK010000185.1:0-6916 GCA_035719085.1 Anaeromyxobacteraceae bacterium | reverse complement strand
GGTTCGCCGGCTCCCTCGGCGAGCGGCTCCGCCGCTCCGGCCGCGCGCAGCGCCTCCTGAACCGCGCCTCCGCCTTCGTCTTCGCGGGGCTGGCGCTGCGGCTGGCCACGGCGAGGCGGTAGTCGGGCCTCTCCGCCCGGCATCGCCCGGGCCCACCAGCACGCCTTGACCCGCCGAGCGGACCCCCGAATTTCCGGGTCCCGTCCCGCGCCAGGGGCGTCAAATGCGCCTGGGTGCCTCCCGGAAGGAGGCGCCCGCTCCAGCGGAGCCGAGGCTCCCTCGACCTGTCCGATCACGGGGCGCGGCTCCCGTCACGTCGGAGGGCGACATGTTCCAGTTCATCCGCACCGCAACGCCCAAGCACGCCGCCGCCGTCCCTGCGGCGATGCAGTTCGCCGTGGAGGTCACCGGCTACCTCAACAAGACGTACGCGCTCAACCTGCGCCAGGGCATCAAGCTGTTCGGCAACTCCCAGGTCTACTGGGAGTTCGAGATCGACAGCCTCGACAAGGTCGCGATCTTGAACGGGAAGCTCGCGAAGGACCGCGAGTACCTGGCCATGCTGGATCGCGCCAAGGACCTCTGGGTGGAGGGCTCCATGGAGGACGACGTCATCGCCTTCACGTAGCCGGAGCCTTGGCGGCCGGGTGGGCGGCCGTGGCTCGAGGGCCCCCGATCGCCGCGCGCGGCCGGGGGCCTGTGCGTCCGCCGGCGGGGTCCACGGGCATCAGGACCGGCCGACCTTGACGGCGCGTCACGACCTCGCGGCCCATCGGATATGCTCTCCCCCCATGGGCGCCCCGCGCGACGACCTCCGCATCCTCGCCATCTTCCACTGGGTCCTGGCCGGCCTGGCGGCCGTGGGCACGGCCATCCCGCTGCTCTACGTCGGGATGGGCGTCTTCTTCCTCCACGGGAAGTTCGACGGCCAGGCGCCTCCGCCGGAGTTCGTCGGCTGGTTCATGATCGTTTTCGGCGCGGCGTTCGCCACCATGGCGCTCGGCTACGCCGCGCTCGTGGCGTACGCCGGGCGCTGCCTCGCCCGGACGCGCCACTGGACGTTCGTCGTGGTGGTGGCCGGACTCTCCTGCGCCTTCTTCCCCTTTGGCACCGTCCTCGGCGTCTTCACGATCGTCGTGCTGTCGAAGCCCGAGGTGAAGGCGCTGTTCCAGCCACCGACGACGGCCGGCGCCGCGCCGCCGCTGAGCTGACTTCCTCGGCCATCGCCGAACCGACCGCCTGGAGGCCCCGATGTCGACCTGCCTCATCGTCCACTTCTCGCAAGGCGGCACGACGCGGCGGGTCGCCGAGGCGATCGCGACGGGGCTGCGCGCCCAGGGGCACGCGGTCGAGCTGCACGACCTGAAGGATGGCCCCCCGCCCGCCCACGACCGGTACGACGTCCTCGGCATCGGGTGCCCGGCCCACTACTACCGCCCCGCCCTCCTCGTCAGCGACTACCTCGCGACCCTGCCGGCGCTCACCGGGAAGCCGGTCTTCACCTTCGTGCTCCACGCCGCCTACCTCGGCGACGCGGGCAACCAGGTCCGGCACGAGCTCGCGCGGAGGGGCGCGGCGGAGCTCGGGTACGCGCGCTTCCGCGGCGAGGGTCACTTCCTCGGCTACCTGCGGCACGGGTACCAGTTCTCCCCGGCCAGCCCCGACGCCGGGGCGCTGGCGCGGGCCGAGCGCTTCGGCGGCGAGCTCGCGGCCCGCCTCGCCGGGCAGGCGCAGGATCGGGCCCCGCTCGACCCGCCGCCCCCGGCCGTCTACCGGCTGGAGCGGCTCCTCACCAGCCGGCCCCTGATCCGGCACGTCTACAGCAGGCTCTTCCGCCAGGACCGGGAGCGGTGCAGCGGCTGCGGCTCGTGCGTGAAGGGCTGCCCGACCCGGAACATCTCCGAGGACGACGAGGGCGGGCGCGTCTGGGGCCGCGACTGCATCCTCTGCTTCGCCTGCGAACGGCGCTGCCCGAGGAGGGCCATCTCGGCGCCCCTGACGTGGGCCATGTTCTGGCCCTTCATGGTCTTCAACACCTGGAGCGCCTCGAGGGATCCCGGGATCGGCCACCTGCGGGTCGTCCACGCGAACGGCCGGACGTCGGCGGTGCCGCCCCCTTGACATCCTGCGCGGCGCTCCATACTGTCATTAACAGTATGATGCCGTGCACACCTTCAGCGCCGGGCCGGATCGAGGCGCGGCCGTGATCTCCGCCGCGCTCTTCGGCCTGACGGCGGCGGCGCTGCTCGCCTCCTGGTGGGCCGACCCGGCCAAGACCCGCGAGGCGCTCCAGATCGGCGCCCGGTCGATGCACGGGCTGGCGCCGCGGATCCTCGGCATGGTCGGCCTGGTCGGGCTCGTGCTGGCGCTCGTGCCCCCCGCCGCGATCCAGCGGCTCTTCGCGGTCCGCGGCCTGGGCGGCTTCGCCCTCGTCGCCGCCGTGGGCTCGATCGTCACCATGCCCGGGCCCATCGCCTTCCCGCTCGTCGGGTCGCTGGCCCGGCTGGGCGCCGCCCCGGCGACCCTCGCCACCTTCGTCACCACGCTGACGATGGTCGGCGTCGTGACGGCGCCGATGGAGGTGTCCTACTTTGGGCGCCGCTTCACGGCGATCCGGCAGATCCTCAGCTTCGTCATGGCCATCGTCGTCGGCCTGCTGATGGGAGCGTTCCTCCGGTGAGGGCCGGGCTCGCCGCCTACCGGCTCTTCCTGGCCGTGGTCCTCGTCGACCTCGCGCTGGCGCTCTGGCAGCCGGACGCGGCCCGCGACTCGGCCGTGACCTCCTGGCGCTTCCTGCTGGAGGTGCTGTCGATCGTCCCGCCGGTGATGGTGCTGATGGGGCTCCTGGACGTCTGGGTGCCCCGGCGGCTGGTGGAGTCGCACCTGGGGCCCGGCTCGGGAGCGCTCGGCGCGGGGCTCGCGATGCTGCTCGGCACCGCGGCCGCGGGGCCGCTCTACGCCGCCTTCCCGGTGGCGGTCTCGATGCAGCGGAAGGGCGCCCGGCTCGCGAACGTCGTCGTGTTCCTCGGCACCTGGGCTGCCATCAAGATCCCGATGCTCATGATGGAGAGCAGCTTCGTCGGCCTGCGCTTCGCCCTGCTGCGGCTCGCCTTCACCGTCCCCTGCATCCTCGCCACGGGCTGGCTGATGGAGCGCTTCCTCGCCGGCGATGGCACGGCGGTCGCTCTCGTGCCCGCCGCGGAGCCCGCCACGGCGGAGCGCACCGAGGAGACCTCGCGATGAAGGTCCGGCTCCGGCCGCAGTCCCGCCACCTCCCCGCGTTCATCCTCCTCGCGCTGGCGGAGGAGCCGCTCCACGGCGGCGCCATCCTGACCGCCCTCTCCGACCGGATCCCACGCCTCGCGCCCGACAGCGCCGCCGTCTACCGGACCCTCCAGCAGTGCGAGGAGGACGGCGAGGTAGTCTCGGAGTGGGACACCTCCGCCAGGGGTCCGGCCCGGAAGCGCTACCGGCTCACCAAGGCGGGCTGGAAGAAGCTCGACGCCTGGCGCGAGGACATCGAGGCGCGTGCGGCCGCCTTGAACTACTTCCTCCAGACGTACGAAGCGATCAGGAAGCGCTGACGACCGCCCTGTCCGGTCCGCCCGCACGCGCCGCGCGAATCCTTGGCGGCCTCCTTGGCTCCAACCAGCGCCACGGGCGCAGCCCGCCCGGGCGCAGCTGGAGGGAGCCACCGATGCCAGTCGACGCCGCGAGCCCGCCTCCGCCCGACACGCCGCGTCGGCGCCTCGCGTCCTGGCTCGTGATCGCAGGCGTCGCCGCCTCGCTCCTGCCCGGCGTCCCGGCCGCCGCGGCCCTCTCCGGCGGGGCGGTCCTCGCGCTCACGGCCGGCAACCCGCTCGCCGACCGGACGCGGAGGCTGGCGAAGCGGCTCCTCCCCGCCGCCGTGGTCGGCCTGGGCGGCGCGATGGATCTCGAGCAGGTGCTCCGCGCCGGCGCCCGCGGCTTCGCCTACACGGTCGTCTCGATCGGCGCGGCCATCGCCCTCGGGACCCTGCTGGCGCGCGCGTTCGGCGTCGACCGGCGCACCGGCGCGCTCGTCACGGTGGGCACCGCCATCTGCGGCGGCAGCGCCATCGCGGCCGCGGCGCCGGTCATGGGGGCGGAGGAGCGCGAGCTGTCGGTGGCCCTGGCGACGGTCTTCCTCCTCAACTCGATCGCCCTGCTGGTCTTCCCGCCCATCGGCCACCTGGTCGGCCTCGGCCAGCCGGCCTTCGGCCTCTGGGCGGCGCTGGCCATCCACGACACCAGCTCGGTCGTCGGCGCCGCGATGGAGTACGGCTCGGCCGCGCTGGTCGTCGCCACCACGGTGAAGCTGGCCCGCGCCCTCTGGATCGTGCCGGTGACGCTCGGCCTCGGCGCGCTGGAGCGGCGCCGGGGCGGCGCCTCGGCGCGGCGAGCCGGTCAGCCGCCCTGGTTCATCGCGGGCTTCCTCGCCCTGGCCGCCGTCACCACCTGGGTCCCGGCGCTCCGCCCGGCCGGCCTCCTGGTGGCCGGGGCGGCCCGCCAGGCGCTGGTCCTCACGCTCTTCCTCGTGGGGCTCGGCCTGAGCCGCGACGGTCTCCGCGAGGTCGGCGCCCGCCCGCTCCTCCACGGCGTGGCGCTCTGGGTGGCGAGCGCGGCCGCCTCCCTCGCGGCCGTCGCCAGCGGGCTCATCCACCCGTAGCGCTGGCACCGAGGCCGAGCGGTTGGTGCGCGCGGCGGCGGAGCGGTACGAGGCCGCGGCGCGGGCCGCCATGGCGAGCGGCAGCCCCTGGCTCGCGTGGAAGACGGCGCCCGTCTCGAAGCGCGTCTCGAGCTGGACGCGCCGCTTCAGCACCACCTCCGGCCGGCCCGGCGCGCCGGCCAGCGCCACCACCGCGGCCCAGCCGGTGTGCGTCCTCACGCCGATCGCGCCATCGCCCGTCGCGGCCACGCGTCCTCCGGCTCGGCGAGATACGCCGGCATGCGCAGCGGCGCCACGTCAGCGACCGGTCGGCGTTCCACGGGACCCGCGAACACCTCCAAGACGTGTCGTACCAAGGGAGGAGCCGCTCGGGAGCCCTACGGACGCGCGCCCGGTCCCTGCGAGGTTCGGCGCCCCTTCCGGACCTTGGGTGGCACCGACGCGCCGTCTAGCTATCCTCGCCCGGTCCGCCCCAGGGATCCCGAGAGGAGTCGCGGCATGCCCCACGCCGTCACCGGCAGCGAAACCGGTGCGCCGTCCCAGTCCGCCGGAGCCCTCCTCGGCGAGCTGGTGGCGCACCTGCGCCAGCACCAGCCCCAGCTGCGAGAGGAGTGGGCGCGCCGCATCATCGCCGGCCGGCTCCTCTCCGCCATGAGCGCCGACGAGGTCCACGCCGAGGCCGCCTCCATCTACGACAACTACGTCGAGGCCCTGAAGACCGGCACGCTCGAGGCGCTGCAGGCTTACGCCCGCGGCCTCTCCGAGCGGATCATCCCGCGCGGGGTCGAGACGAGCGAGGTGGTGGAGATCGTGCTCCTGCTGCGCGACGTCCTGGCCCGCTCGCTCTTCGCCAAGTACCAGGCCGACGCCGGCGTGCTGAACCGCGTGCTCGACGCCTACGAGCCGGCGGCCAACCGCATCGCCATCACGGTGGCGGTCGGCTTCGTGGAGGAGCGCGAGCGGACCATCCGCGAGCAGCAGGAGGCCATCCGCGAGCTCTCCACGCCCGTGCTCCAGGTGCGCGAGCGGCTGCTCATCCTGCCCATCATCGGCCTCATCGACCGGCAGCGCGCCCGCCAGCTCACCGAGCAGCTGCTGCGCGCCATCCGCACCAACCGCGCCAAGGTGGTGGTCATCGACATCACCGGCGTGGCCGCCATGGACTCCAACGTGGCCAACCACCTGGTGCTCACGGTGGAGGCCTCCCGCCTGCTCGGCGCGGTGGTCATCGTCACCGGCCTCTCGCCCGAGATCGCCCAGACGCTCGTCCAGCTCGGCGTCGAGCTCACCAAGATGCACACGGTCGGCGACCTGCAGGGCGGGATCGAGGAGGCGGAGCGGCTCCTCGGGTACCAGGTGACGCCCAGGGCCGGCCCTGCGGCCGGCTAGGACCACCCCGTGCCCGTGCCCATCCTCAAGCAGGGGGCCACCCTCATCGCGTCGATCCAGTCGGCCCTCACCGACGCCGAGCTGCGGCAGCTCCGCGACGCGCTGGTGCGGCGGGTCGGGCAGGATCGGGCGCGCGGCGTGGTCGTCGACGTCACCGCCCTCGACGTCCTCGACTCGTTCGCCTCGCGGACGCTGCGCGACATCGTCCACATGATCCGGCTGCGCGGCGCGGAGACGGTGGTGGTGGGCATCCAGCCGGACGTGGCCTTCGCCATGGTGCAGCTCGGGCTCACGCTCGAGGGCGTGACCACCGCCCTCGACCTCGAGGAGGGGCTCGACCACCTGGCCCGCCGGCTGGCCGGGGACGGAGGCGGGCCGGACCAGGGCGGGAGCGGCGCGTGAGCACGAACCCCGAGGTCCAGGTCGCCATCCGCTGCGACGCCGACATCGTGCGCGCCCGCGAGGGCGGCCGCGAGCTGGCCCGCCAGGTCGGCTTCGGCGGCGGCGATCTGACGCTCATCGCCACCGCCATCTCGGAGCTGGCGCGCAACATCGTCCTCTTCGCCGGTCACGGTGAGATCGTCCTGCGCACCGTGGCCGACGGCCGGCGGACGGGCGTGGCCGTGGTGGCCCGGGACACGGGGCCCGGCATCCCGGACGTGGAGCGCGCCCTGCAGGTCGGCTTCTCGACCTCGGGCAGCCTGGGGCTCGGCCTGCCGGGCGTGCGGCGGCTCATGGACGACTTCGACCTGGTCTCGCGCGTCGGCGCGGGGACCACGGTGACGGCCACCAAGTGGAAGCCCTGAGCGCACCGCCCGTGGAGTGGGCCGTCGCGGCGGC
>DASTGK010000184.1:0-11060 GCA_035719085.1 Anaeromyxobacteraceae bacterium | reverse complement strand
GCGCGACCTCGGCCGCGGGCTCGACCTCCTGCGCGAGGCCGTCCCGGCGGCGCGGTAGCGGCGGGCCGATCCGGCCGGCTCACGGGCGCGGCCGGCACTGCGCCTCCCAGCGCGCCAGCCGGGCGGCGAGCGCGGCCCGGGCGGCGTCGCCGCCCCGCTCCGGGAGCACGTCGATGGCCCGCTGCTCCACCGGGATGGCCTCCCGGCAGCGCCCCAGGTCGGCCAGCACCGCCGCGAAGCCGTCGAGCACCGGCGGGCTCCACGGCGCGAGCGAGGCGGCGCGGCGGGCCACCGGCAGCGCCTCGCCGCTCCGCCCCTGATCGAGCAGCTCGACGGCCAGGTTGTGGAGCGCCGCGGCGTTCCCCTCGGCCAGCTCGGCCGCCCGGCGGTAGGCCGCCTCGCGCTCGGCGGCGGCCCCGGGGCCGCGCAGCGCCGTCGCCAGGAAGGTCCAGGCGCGCGCGTCCGCCAGGTGGGCGGCCACGGCGGCGCGGGCGAGCGGCAGCGGGTCGGTCCGGTCGAGGGCGGCGAGCTGCTGCAGGGCGAGCGGGTGGCCCGGGTCCTCCGCCAGCGTCTCGGCCACCTCGGCGCGCAGCGCCGCCGCCCCCTTGTCCGGGCCGATGGCCCAGAGCGAGAGCCGGATGGCGTGGACCTCGGCCGGCGGGATGGGGCGCACCGACGGCGCGCCGCGCCAGGCCGAGCGGACCTCGCGGAAGCGGGTCTGGACCTCGGCCTGGGCGTAGGTCGCCAGGCTGGCGTCGAGCCCCTCGAGGCCGTTCGGCGCCGCGGGCGCCCAGGCCGGGAAGGCGGCGGCCCAGGCGGCGTCGGGCGGCTCACCGCCGGCCAGCCGGCGCTGCAGGTCGGCGAACGGGGCGGGGTGGCGGTAGGCGAGGAAGTGGGTGAGGAGCCAGCTCGTGGCGTAGGCGTCCAGCGCCCGCTCGATCCCGCCGGTCCCGTCCCAGGCGAGCAGCTCCCGCACCGGCACCTGGTGGCCGGACTGGCGCACCCGCGCCAGCCGCGCCGGCGGCGGCGCCCCCACCGCCACCTCCGCGCCCTCCCCCTGGTCGGCGAGCGACTCCATCTGCGTCGCCAGCCCCTCGGCCAGCCAGCGCGGCTGGCGCTGGAAGACGGCGGCGACGAGGTGGTGGGTCAGCTCGTGCGCCAGCATGGCCCGCTGGTCGGTGAGTAGCTCGCCGGAGAGGACGATGCGCGGCGGGCCGCCGGCCGAGCGCAGGTAGTAGGCGGCCACGCCGGGCGGGGCGAAGGGGCGGTACTCGGCGTCGCTCCGGAAGGCCACCACCTCGACGCCCCCCTCGGCCGCCGGCGCGTCGTCGAACAGGGCCGAGAGGACGGCGGCGCGCAGCCGCTCCAGGCGCGCCAGGAGCGCGGCGGCGGCGTCGTCCCCGAGGTCGGTGCGCAGGAGGAAGTGGGGGCTCGCGACGTCCCGCCAGGGCGGGCCGCCGTGGGCCGGGCAGACGAACGGGCCGCCGGCGGTGGCGCAGCCGGCCAGGGAGAGCGAGAGCGCCAGCGCCGCGGCGCGGGGCGTCATGAACCGATGGTAACGGCTCCGGGCGCCGCGCGGGGCGCCCCGCGACGATCAGTCCCCGAACGAGATGCCCAGGTCGCGGCAGGTCTGGACCGTGTCCGAGTCGAGCGGCACCAGCTTGGTCTTGCCGATCACCTCGGGGATGGGGATGGCCTTCATCTCGGGGGGCTGCCAGGCGACCATGACGTTGCGCTTCCCCTCGGCGGCGAAGCGGACGGCCGCGGCGCCGAAGCGGAGCGAGAGGACCCGGTCCCAGGTGGTGGGCGAGCCGCCGCGCTGCAGGTGGCCGAGCACCAGCGAGCGGGTCTCCTTGCCGGTGCGCCGGTGGATCTCCTTGGCCACCCACTCGGCGATGCCGCCCAGCATCACCTCCTGGCGCCCCACGTCCTCGTTGGCCTTGGTGACGAGGTCGCCGCCGGCCACGGTGGCCCCCTCGGCCACCACCACGATGCCGTGGCGCTTGCCGCGGATCTCGTTCTCGGCGAGCCGCGAGCAGACCTTCTCCATGTCGAAGGGGATCTCGGGGATGAGGATGACGTCGGCGTCGCCGGCGACGCCGCTGTGGAGGGCGATCCAGCCGGCGTAGCGACCCATCACCTCGACCACCATGACGCGGCCGTGGGCGGCGGCGGTGGAGTGGAGCTTGTCGATGGCCTCGGTGGCGGTGGTGACGGCGGTGTCGAAGCCGAAGGTCTGGTGGGTGAGGGCCAGGTCGTTGTCGATGGTCTTGGGCACGCCGATGACCGGGATGCCCTTCTCGGAGAGGCGGTGCGCCAGCTGCAGCGAGCCGTCGCCGCCGAGGGCGATGAGGACGTCGAAGCCGAGCCGCTTGAAGTTCTCGACGACGCGGTCCGACTCGTCGCGGAACTCGACGGTGCCGTCCGGCCGCTCGTAGGGGCGGTTGAACGGGTCGCCCTTGTTGGTGGTGCCGAGGATGGTGCCGCCGTGGGACATGATCCCGGCGACGCGCTCGGGCGTGAGCGGGACGATCTTGCTCGTGTCGAGGAGGCCGGCGTAGCCCGACTGGATCCCGTGGACCTCCCAGCCGCGCCCGTGCGCCGCCATCGTCACCGCGTAGATGACGGCGTTGAGCCCCGGGGCGTCGCCGCCCCCGGTGTTGATTGCGATGCGGAACCGGTTGCCCATGTGGAACGACCTCGCTCGTCTCTCGGGGGGAGCGAGGGTCGCACATGGGCGGGGTGCGGGCAACGGCGGCCCCTCCGCGGAGGCGCCCCGGACGGCCACGGGCCGGTCAGCGCGGCCGGTGCGCCGCCGCGTCGAGCTGCACCTCGAGCCGCACGGTGAAGGCGAGGACGCGCCGCCGCCCGCCGCCGGCCGGTCGGATCCAGGCCGACTCCGGCTCGAGCTCCACGAAGAGCCAGCGCCGCAGCGCCTCGTGGCGGAAGCGGGTGGCGAGCCGCCAGCGCTCCACCGCGAGGCCGAGGCCGGTGGCGCCCGACCCGGAGCCGGTCAGCGAGACGGCGGCGCGGTCGCCGAAGCGGCGCACCAGCGAGAGCTCGGAGATCCACTCCCAGCCGTGGCTCCGCTCGGTGAGCGTGGCGTTGTCGGCGAGCCGCAGCAGCAGGTCGGGCTGGAGCGGCCGCTCCAGGTCGGCGTCGAGGCGCGTGCCCCAGCCGGTGTTGGTCTGCCAGAAGCCGGCCACCGCGTATCGGGAGAGCGCCACCTCGCCGAGGGGCAGCGTGTGGCGGAAGCGGAGCCTGGAGAAGGCGCCGACCGGCAGCTGCAGCAGCAGCCCGGCCGAGAGGTCGGTCTTGGTGTAGAGCGCGTCGATCAGCTCGTACCGCAGGCCGGCGCTCGCCTGGCCGGACGTGCCGCCGGGGGGCGTCTCGCCCGGCAGGAGCGCCTGGAGCGCGTCGCTCGTGTCGCCCGCGATGGTGAGCCGCAGCCGCTCCAGCCGGCGCGAGAAGCCGGGGAAGCGCAGCTCGGCCTTGATGCTGGTGCCGGGCGTGAGCTTGCCGTCGGAGTCGAGCTTCAGCTCGCTGCGCCAGCGGATGAAGGAGAGGGCCCGCTGCTCGTCGACCTCGCGCTCGTCGGCGAAGAAGCGGTCGAAGGCCAGGACCGGCCAGAAGAGGGTGCGGGCGATGGCGGAGCGGCTGGTGTCGAGCCAGGTCTCGGGCGGAGGCAGCGTGAAGATGGGCGGTGGCTCGGGCTCGGGGGGCGGGGCGAATTCGATGACCAGGCTCTCCTCCCTCTCCTCCCCCACGGGGGGAGAGGGCACCGAGCTCTCCTCCCTCTCCCCCACCGGGGGAGAGGGTCGGGGTGAGGGGGCTGCCTTCGGAGCTCCGCTCTCGGCCGCGTCCTGTCCGCCGGCCACCGCCGGCGCCAGCGCGCCGAGCGCGACGAGAACGATGAGCCCGAGCCTGGGTGCCATCCCTCGGATCACAGTTACACACGGTCCGGGTGGCTGCACAGGGACATGGGGTCGCCCGCGCCCCGCCGAGGCCGGGGCCTCGTCGACCCACGGGGTCGGGGCCCGGCGGTGCAAGTGGGCGTCACTTCACGGCCAGCGCACGGCCCGCCGGCTGCATGAGCGTGGCCCCGGAGGCCGGCCGCATGGCGGACAAGACGCTGCTCGAGGTCAGGAAGAAGCTCGTCAGGCTCATGCGGGCCGACCCGCCTCCGCCGGTCATGGGGCTGCCGCACGAGCCGCTGGCGCCCATCTTCGACCGCTGGGTGGCCAAGCGCTTCAGCCAGGACGAGGTGAACACGCTCTTCCGGCTCGAGGTCGAGTACGGCCCGCGCGCGGTGAACGAGTGGTTCGCCGAGGTGCTGGTCGAGGCCGCGGCCACCGCCCCGCGCCGCCCCAGCGTGTAGCCGCGCCGGCCCCCTACGGCGCGCCGCGCCGGGGCCGCGCCACGAAGCGCCGCCAGAGCCCGCGCGCCTCGCGGGTCCCCTCGTCCACCTCGAAGCCGGCCGCCGCCACCGCCCGCTCGGTCTCGCGGTTGGGCCGGCAGCCGCCGGTGCACCAGGTCCAGCCCGGCTGCACCAGGTCCTGCCACCACCCGCCGAGCGGGGAGCGGGAGCGGACGTGCTCCATCGCCCGGAAGGCGCCGCCGGGGACCAGCACGCGCCGGATCTCGGCGAGCGCGGCGGAGGGCGCGTCGACCGAGCAGAGCACCATGCCGGAGAGGACGGTGTCGAAGGCGCCGTCGCGGAAGGGGAGCGCCTCGGCGCGCCCGCGCACCAGCGCCACGCCGGGCGCGCGGGCCCGGGCGGCCGCCAGGTTCTGCGGGTGCGGGTCGAGCGCCACCGCCACCACGCCGGGTGGCAGGTGGGGCAGGTTGCGCCCGGTGCCGGTGCCGAGGTCGAGGGTCCGGCCGGCGGCGCCGCCCGGGAGCCAGCGGCGCCAGGCGCCGAAGGTGCCGCGCTCGGCGAGCCGGAGGCCGAGGTCGTAGAGCCAGGGGAGCTGCTCCAGGCCGCGCATCACGCACCTCCCGCCGTCACTGGTAGCCCCGCGCCTGCAGCTCGAACAGGTGGGCGTAGCGGCCGCGGCGCTCGAGCAGCTCGGCGTGGCTGCCCAGCTCCTCCAGCCGCCCGCCGTGCAGCACCGCGATCCGGTCGGCGATGCGGACGGTCGAGAAGCGGTGGGAGATGACGATGGCGGTCCGGTCGGCCGCGAGCTGCTGGAAGCGCTCGAAGAGCTCGTGCTCCGCCTCGGCGTCGATGGAGGCGGTCGGCTCGTCGAGGATGAGCAGCTCGGCGTCCTCGCGCATGAAGGCGCGCGCCACCGCCAGCTTCTGCCACTGGCCGGCCGAGAGCTCGTGCCCCCGCTCGAACCAGCCGCCGAGCACGGTGTCGTACCGCTGCGGCAGCGCCTCGACGAGCGGCGCCGCCCCGCCGCGCTCGGCCGCGGCCTCGATGCGCGCCCGGTCGGCCACGTGGGCGGGCTCGCCCAGGCCGATGTTCTCGGCGGCCGAGAACTGGTAGCGGACGAAGTCCTGGAAGACGGCGCCGATGCGGGCGCGCAGGTCGGCCGGGTCGAGGTCGCGCAGGTCGACGCCGCCGTAGCGGATGGCCCCCTCGGTCGGCTCGTGGAGCCGCAGCAGCAGCTTCACGATGGTCGACTTGCCGGCGCCGTTCTCGCCGACGAGCCCCAGCTTCTCGCCCGGCGCCAGCGTGAGCGACACGTCGCGCAGCGCCCAGGCCTCGCGCCCCGGGTAGCGGAAGGAGACCCGGTCGAGCTCGATGGCCAGCGCCTTGCCGCGGGGGAGGCTGCGGGCCGGGGTGACGCGGGGGCGCTCGCCGCCGGCCGGGATGGCCAGGAAGGCGAAGAGGTTGGTCATGAAGAGGGCGTCCTCGTACATGCCCCCCACCGCCGCCAGCACCGCCTGCACCGCCCCCTGCCCCTGGCGGAAGACGGTGATGTAGAGCGTCAGGTCGCCGAGCGTGATGGCGGCCGCGGCCGCCCGGCCGGCCATGAGGGCGTACATGGCGTAGAAGGCGCCGAGCGAGACGAGGCCGAAGCCGACGCCGGCGACGAGGCGGCGCCGCGCCAGCGCCGCGTCCTCGCCGAAGAAGCGGGCGAAGAGGGCGCGGTAGCGCCCGAGCACCAGCGGCCCGAGGCCGAAGAGCTTCACCTCCTTGACGTGGGCGTCGCGCGTCAGGATCCACTCGAGGTAGTTGAGCCGCCGCCCCTCGGGGGCGCGCCAGGTGTAGAGCCGGAACGACTCGCCGGCCAGCCGCGCCTCGGCCAGGAAGGCCGGCACGGAGGCGGCCACCACCACCAGCACCGAGAGGGGCGAGAGGCGCCACAGGAGCCCCGACATGGCGGCCAGCGTCACCAGGTTCTGGCCGATGGTGACGAGCTGCATCGCCAGCGACAGGGGGCGCGAGGAGGCCTCCCGGCGGGCGTTCTGCATCTTGTCGTAGACCTCGCTGTCCTCGAAGTGGCGCAGCTCCAGCTGGAGCGCCTTCTCCAGGATGCGCTCGTTCACCAGCCCGCCCAGCGAGGCGCGCAGGATCTCGCGCCGGAAGGCGGCCAGGCGCGACAGGGTCAGCTGGGTGGCCATGAGCCCGAGCTCGAGCCCGACCAGCCAGAGCACCCGCTGGCGCGCCGCCTCGTCCCCGGCGCGGGCCGCGCCGACCACCCCGTCGACGATGAGCTTGCCCACCCAGGCGATGGCCGCCGGCAGGAGCGCCGTGGCGGCGGTGAGCGCCACGATCTGCAGCGCCGCGGCCCGATCCGCCTCCCAGACGAGGCGCAGCGTGCCCGGCACCTCGCGGAAGACGGCGCGCAGCGAGGCGAGGCGGCCGCCGGGCGGCGCGGGGAGCGCGGCGGGGGCGTGCGGGGTGCTCTTCATTTTTCCTGCGCTCTCCTGTAATGAGCGGGACCGAGATGATCCTGCCCGAACCCCGCAGCGACGCGACGACGGCGATGGCCCCGTCCGACTGGTCCATCGAGCGCGCCACGCAGTACTACAACATCGCCGGGTGGGGGGCCGGGTACTTCTCGGTCAACGACAAGGGGCACGTCGTCATCCACCCGCACGGGCAGCCCGGCCCCGTCATCGACATGATGGACGTGGTCGAGGACATCATCGAGCGGAAGATCGGCTTCCCCTGCGTGGTGCGCTTCCAGGACCTGCTGCGCGCCCGGGTGAAGCAGATCAACGAGGCCTTCAAGCGGGCCATCGGCGAGCAGGGGTTCGCCGGCCGCTACTTCGGCGTCTACCCGGTCAAGGTGAACCAGATGCGCGAGGTGGTCGACGAGATCGTCGACGCCGGCGCGCCCTACCACTACGGCCTGGAGGCCGGCTCCAAGGGCGAGCTGCTCATCGCGCTCGGGATGAACACCGACCCCGAGGCGCTCACCATCTGCAACGGCTACAAGGACGACGAGTTCCTGCGCCTGGCGCTGCTCGGCCGCAAGCTGGGGCGCAAGGTGATCGTGGTCATCGAGAAGCTCTCCGAGCTCCCGGCGCTGCTGCGCATCGCCGACGAGATGCAGGTGGAGCCGATGATCGGGCTCCGCTCCAAGCTGACGACGCGCGGCACCGGCAAGTGGGAGGGCTCCTCCGGCGACTTCGCCAAGTTCGGCCTCACCATCCCGGAGCTCATCAACGCCGTCCGCATCGTCAAGGAGGCGGGGCGCCAAAACTGCGTCAAGCTCCTCCACTTCCACGCCGGCAGCCAGCTCACCGAGATCCGCACCGTCAAGGACGCGGTCAACGAGGGGGCGCGCGTCTACGCCAAGCTGCACAAGATGGGGCTGCCCATCGAGTACTTCGACGTGGGCGGCGGCCTGGGCGTCGACTACGTGGGCACCCGCTCCAACGGCTGGGCCTCGTCGGTCAACTACACGCTCGAGGAGTACGCCGACGACATCGTCTACAACCTGCAGCGCGTCTGCGGGAACGAGGGCGTGCCGGAGCCGCACCTGGTCTCGGAGTCGGGCCGGGCGGTGGCGGCGCACCACTCCTGCGTCATCATGAACGTCTTCGGCCACATCGAGATCGGCTCGGCGGAGGAGATCGCCGCCGCCTCGGTGGCCCAGCCGGACGAGCCCAAGGTGGTCCGCGAGATGCGGGAGATCGTCGCCTCGATGACCCCGCGCAACCGGGCCGAGGCCTACCACGACGCCGCCGCCAAGAAGGAGGAGGCCCTGCAGATGTTCAAGCTGGGGCTCCTCGGGCTGGAGGAGCGCGCCGTGGTCGAGTCGCTCTTCTGGAAGCTGGCGCGCGGCATCGCCGACCTGAACCGCGGCAAGAAGCGGCTGCCGCGCGAGACGCGCGACCTGGGCGACAAGATCGCCGACCAGTACCTGGCCAACTTCTCGCTCTTCCAGAGCGCGCCGGACCACTGGGCCTTCGACCAGCTCTTCCCCATCGTGCCGCTCCACCGGATGCAGGAGGCCCCGACGCGCGACTGCACCATCGTCGACGTCACCTGCGACTCCGACGGCAAGATCGACCGGTTCATCGAGGGCGACGGCGTCGACGAGACGCTCTCGCTCCACGCGCTGCGGCCGGGCGAACCGTACTACCTCGGCATGTTCCTCACCGGCGCCTACCAGGACATCCTGGCCGACATGCACAACCTCTTCGGCCGGGTGAACGAGATCCACGTCTTCGCCGACGACGAGGACCCCGAGGACTTCTACATCGAGGAGTACATCCCCGGGGACAAGGTGGAGCAGGTGCTGTCGCGCGTGCAGTACGAGCCCTCCGACCTGTGCCGGCGCGTCAAGAGCGCGCTCGACCAGCGGATGAAGGAGGGGGCCATCCGCCCGAAGGACGGCGTCTCGCTGGCCGACTTCTACGACGGCGTGATGCGCGGCTACACCTACCTCGCAGGGACCTGAGCCGGCGCCGCCGGCGATCTCGCAGGGTGAAATCCCCAAGCGCGCGCCCCGCAAGGGTGTCGCCGCTCGCGCCGCGGACGGGATAGAGACGGACGGTAACGTCCATCCAAGAGCCCGGGAACGAGCGCGCGGTCGGGCGCCCCCGCGGGAGGCGAGAGCGCATGTCCGTCTACAAGAAGATCGAGATCGTCGGCACCTCCAACGTCAGCTTCGCCGAGGCCGTCAAGGCGGCCGTGGCCGAGGCGAGCAAGTCGGTGCGCCACACCAGCTGGTTCGAGGTGGTGGAGCAGCGCGGCTCGATCAAGGACGGCAAGGTGAACGAGTTCCAGGTCACCATCCGCATCGGCTTCAAGGTCGAGTAGCGCTCGCCTGCCTGCCTCTCCCCCACCGGGGGAGAGGGTCGGGTGCGGGGGCTGGCATCCACCTCGGGTGACAGCGCGCGGCGAGGCATGTCCTCGCTGGGCGCGGCCGCCTTGGGGCGGCGTGGTCCCCCCCCGGCCTCAGGATTCGTCACATCTCTTCCCTCCGCTCGAGGCCCGCACTCCGGGACTCCCGCGCGCCAACGCGCGCCTAGGAGCAGCGGAGAGGCAGCAGCGCCGGAGGCGGCAGGCAGGCCAGCGCCGCGGCGCTGGGGCGGCGCCGGCGAGCGGCGGCCGTCGCAAGGGAGACGGCCGCCGCCCGTTCGAGACGCCTCCTCATGATCGGCCTACAACCGGCGAGAGACTCTCGAGCGATGCCGCAGAGGCCCGGGCGATTGGACGAGGCGATGACCCGAGGCGCCCGCTCCGTTCACTCCAGCGCGGTCTCGAAGAGTCCGCTGCCGCCAGGAGCAGTGATTTCACCCGTCCGGGGCTTCTCGCGGCGGAACCGGTCCATGAAGGCGCGCCCGAACGTCTGCTCGGCGTGAAGCCTGTTGTGCTGAGCGCAGGTCAACCGGAGGTTCTCGACCGTCGACGGGCCGCCGAGCGCCGCCGCCTCGATGTGGTCCAGCTGGAGCCGCCACCGGCTCCCGCAACGGTGGCCGTCGGGGCCGACCCAGGCGCACCGCCCCTCGTCGCGCTTCCAGACCTGCCGCCGCACCTCCGCTGGGATCGGCTCGCGCCGCTGGCGCGGCGGGGCAGAGGCCGGAGGTGACGCAAGAGGTTCGGCCGGCGCCTTCTTCTTCGGCGTGCGGGCAGGCTCGACCGCGCCCCTGCGCTTGCCGTGCCGCTCGATGGCGCACTTCACCGCTTCGCGCAGCACGGCCGAGAGGTCACCGCCGGGCACCTTGTGCGAGAGGAGTTCAGTGAGCTGGTCGAGCTCCTGCTTGAAGGCGGCGTCGACGGTGACCCGGAGCGACCAGGTGTCCGCCGCCACCGGGCGCACCGTGGGGGGCGTCGCGGGCGCGGTGGCAGGGGCGGGCGCCTCGGGCACTGGCGCAGAGAGCGTCGGGGGCTCCGGAAGCGGGGTCGGAGCCTCGCTAGAGGCCGGCCGGGGCGCCGGGAGCACGAGGGCGGCGGTGGCGGCCACGCGCTCGGGCAGCCGGCGCACGCCGTCCCTGGGCGCGCTGCGAGGCCGGAGCGAGACGACGAGCTCTTCCACCTCGGCCTTCGTCTTGTACGCGGCGAGGGCAACGAGCTCGGCGGCGTTCTCCTCGGTGAGGAGCGGGTCGAGGAGCGCCAGGGTCGACAGGCAGATCCGGCCATCGCGGAGCGGCTCGGCGAGACCGGGGAGCCGGCGCAGCACGCGCATGGCCCGGAGGCGCCGCGCGGCCGCGCCCTCGCGCAGGTGGAGGACGCGGAGAGCGTACTCCCAGAGGGAGCCGTAGCCGGCCTCGAGCCAGGCCTGGCGCCGGTCGAACACCTCGAGGTGGAGGAGGAACTCGACCTGCACGGCGCGCTCGTCGCCGGCAAGCTCTGCGAGGCGGCGGGCGAGGGTGGTGGCGTCGAGCAGCGCGGGAGCGGTAGCGGGCATGGTGTGCACCTCCGGTGTCATCCACCATTGGTAACACGCACTTTCGGGCCGTTCGGGAAGGGCCCTGGTAGCCCCGCTCACGCATCGGCGCGACCGGGGCGCCGCGCCCGGCCTGGCTCACGCCGGCGCGCACCGCACGGCCCGTGGCGCGCTCACGCGGGCCATCCACGCCGCGCGCAGAGCGCGAAAGCCCATCCGCGAGCAGAGTGCGTCAAGCGGAATCGCCGCTCATTTCACTCCCAG
>DASTGK010000183.1:0-7282 GCA_035719085.1 Anaeromyxobacteraceae bacterium | reverse complement strand
CGTCCGCAACGAGCGGCTGGTCCTGACGAGCCGCGGAATGGACCTCCACAGCGCGATCGCCGAGCGGCTGATGGGTTAGCATCCGCCCCATGCGCACGCTCAAGCTGATCCTCTTCGGGCTCGCCATCGGCGCCGGGGCCGCGCTCGCGATCTCGCTCCTGATGCGCCGCCCGCCCCCCGTCCCCGATCCGCCCGCCGTCGTCGAGAAGGTCCGTGAGGTCGCGCGGCTGGAGACGCTGGAGGTGACGCTCTACAAGAAGGTGACCTTCGCGCCGGAGCCGCAGCCGGCCGGCTCGATCTGGGGCGACCTGGCCGGCTGGATCCGCGACGCCGTCAACAAGCCGCAGGGGAAGGCCATCGTCTTCGCCGTGGCCCGCATCGGCCTCGACGTCTCGAAGCTCGGACCGGAGGACGTCGAGCTGCGCGGCCGCGTGTGCGCCATCGCGCTGCCGCCGCTCGAGGTGAAGGTGGAGCTGCTGCCGGGCGAGACCGAGGTGATCGGCTCCAACCTCGACTCGGCGCAGACGGCCCGGCTGCTCGAGCTGGCCAAGCGCGCCTTCGAGCGCGAGGTGCAGGCCGACCGGGCGCTGCAGGCGCGGGCGCGGGCGGCGGCCGAGCAGGCGCTGACCGCGCTGCTGCTGCAGGTGGGGGTGGATCGCGTGGAGTTCGTGGAGGGCGGGCGGCCGAGGTCGTAGTGCTGGACCGGGCCCTCGGGCACGGGCACGGGCACGGCCGACGGGTTCGGGTTCGGGTTCGGCCTTACTGACAGTGCTGACTCAGTGCTCCCCCCACCGCTTCTCGCCGGCCTCGATCCGGAACGGCAGCACGTTCTCGGGGAGCGGCAGCGGGCAGGTGGCGTACGGGGTGAACACGCACGGCGGGTTGTAGGCCCGGTTGAAGTCGAGGATCACCTTGCCGTCGCGCGCCGGCCAGGCGACGAGGAAGCGGCCGCCGCCGTAGGTCTCCCTGGGCGCCGTCCGGTCCTTGAAGACGAAGAAGAGCTCCTGGCCGTCGAGCGTCGGCTCGAGCGAGTACTCCTTCCCGTCGACGGTGAACCAGGCGCGGCCGGGCGCCTTCTCCTTCGTCGGGATCCCGATGACGCTCGGCACCTCCACGTCCCGGGGCGTCGCGTAGGCCTCCCAGCGCGCCTCGATGCGCCAGCGCGGGTCGGGCGGGAAGGTGTCGATGCCGGTGAAGCCGGCGCGCACCGGGCTCTCGGCGTCCCAGACGCGGAGCGCCAGCTTGCCGCCGCGGTCGATCACCATCACCGCCTTCGAGCCGGTGGTCGGCTTGTCGGGCGCGCCCGAGGCGTCGGTGGCGAGCACGCGGGCGGTGAGCGGCGCCTCGCCGAGCCGCCAGCCGTCGGCCGCATCGGCGCGCAGCGTCACGGCCGTCCCCTCGAGCACGAAGCGACCCGGCAGCCCCGGGACCCGGTTCTCGCCCGGCTCGAGCCAGTGGAGGCCGGAGAGCGCCAGCCAGCCCTGCGGCTGCTTCAGCGCCGCCAGCCGCCGCTCGCGCCAGCCCTTCCAGGCGGTGGCGAAGGACGGGTCGGGGTCGGCGGCCATGACGGCGGCCGCCGCGGCGAGGAGCGGGGCGAAGGCGAGGAGGCGGAGGAGGGTCACGCCGGAAGGGTAACGCGCCCGCGCCTCCCGCGCAGCCTCGGCCCGGTCACCCGACCACGCCGCCCCGCTCCTTGAGGAGCTGCCGCAGGATCGACCGGTGGCAGCGCCGCTCGTCCTCGCAGTAGCAGCCGACGGCGAAGTCGGCCCCGTGCGACAGCGCCGCCAGGAGGTCGAGCGCCTGGCTCGCCGCCGGCGCCTTCATCTCGGCCCGGTAGCGCCGCGCGAAGGCGGCCCAGGCCCGGTCGTCATCCGCCGCCTGCGCCACCTTCACCGTCTCGGCGCTGGGCGAGAGGAGCGGCAGCCAGACGTCGTAGAAGTCCCGCCGGGAGAACTCGGCCTTGGGCACGCCGCGCGGCGGCCGGCGCACCGTGCCGATCCGCAGCCCCTCGCCGCGCCCCCGCGGGCTCCCCAGCCTGACGATCCGGACGGTCATCCGTGCCTCCTCACACGACGAGTCGACGCCAGGGCGGGCGGCCGGTCAAGCCCCCGCCACGAGCCCGGCCACGTCGGCGGCCGCGAGCCGCGCCGGCTCGCGCGGCAGCCGGTCGAGCCGGAAGCCGGCGACGAGCTCGGGCGGAGAGACCCGCGCCCCGCGCTGGCACAGGCCGCAGAGCGCGCCGAGCAGCCCCACCACCGCGCGCGGATCGGCCCCGCGCTCGCGCAGCTCGCCGAGCGAGAGGGCGCCGTGCCGCTTCGCCAGCCGGGTGCCGTCCTCGCCCACCACGAGCGGCACGTGGGCGAAGCGGGGCGCCGCGAGGCCGAGCGCCCGGTAGACGAGCAGCTGGCGCGCCGTCGAGGGGAGCAGGTCGTCGCCCCGCACCACGTCGGTGACGCCCATGGCCGCGTCGTCCACCGCCACCGCCAGCTGGTAGGCGGCGAGGCCGTCGGCGCGCGAGACGACGAAGTCGCCGGTGGCGGCCGCCACGTCGAAGGCGCACCGGCCGTGCACCGCGTCGTCGAAGGCCACCTCGCCCGGCTCGACCCGCAGCCGCCAGGCCGGCCTCCGCCCCTCGGCGCGGCGCGCCACCTCCTCCGGCGCGAGCGCGCGGCAGGTGCCCGGGTAGCGCGGCCCCTCGTCGGAGGGGCCGTGGGGGGCGGTGGCCGCCGCCGCGATCTCGGCGCGCGAGCAGGAGCAGGGGTAGGCGAGGCCGGCCTCGCGCAGCCGCCCGAGCGCCGCCTGGTAGCGACCGCCCAGCTCCGACTGCCGGTAGGGGCCGGCCGGCCCGCCCACGTCCGGCCCCTCGTCCCAGTCGAGGCCGAGCCAGCGCAGCTCGCCGAGGATCCGCGCCTCCACGCCCGGGCGCACGCGCGGGCCGTCCAGGTCCTCGACGCGCATGAGGAGCGCGCCGCCCCGGGCGCGGGCGTCGAGCCAGGCGAGCAGCGCCGTCCGGGCGTTGCCGAGGTGGAGGGGGCCGGTGGGGCTCGGGGCGAAGCGGCCGCGGTAGGACATGATCGAGCGAGGCGCCCCGGATGGTCAGGTGCCGCCGGCCGGCCGGGCTGGTATGCGGTCGCACCCGGGCGCGCCGAAAAGTTGGCACGGGGCGCGAAGCGTACCACCTTCTCCTCCGATGGCCCGTCAAGCTGGCGTCCTCGTCCCGCTCTTCTCGCTGCGCTCCGCCGCCGACTGGGGCGTGGGCGAGATCCCGGATCTCGTCCCCTTCGCCCGCTGGTCGGCCGCCGCCGGCTTCGGCCTCGTCCTCATGCTGCCGGTCAACGAGGCCTCGCGCGGGCAGCACAGCCCGTACGGCGCCCTCTCGGCCTTCGCCATCGACCCGGTCTACGCCGCCGTCGACGCGCTCGAGGACTTCGCCGCGGCGGGCGGCCAGGACGCGCTCACCAGCGACGACCGGCGGCTCCTCGACGAGGTGCGCGCCGCGCCGGCGGTCCGGTGGGATGCGGTCCGGGCGCTCAAGGGGCGGGCGCTCGAGGCGGCCTACGCCGCCTTCGTCCGGAACGAGTGGCGCCAGAAGACGCAGCGGGCCCGCGAGCTGGAGCGGTTCGCCCGCGAGCAGGCCGCCTGGCTCGACGAGTACGCCCTCTTCACCGCCATCCACGACGACCTGCTCGGCGGCCGCGGCTGGACCGAGTGGCCGGCCGAGCTGCGCGACCGCGCGCCCGGCCCGCTGGCCGACGTCCGCGCCCGGCTCTCCGACCGGATCCTGTTCCGCACCTGGCTGCAGTGGGTGCTCGACCGGCAGTGGCAGGCGGCGCGGCGCGGCGCCAACGCGGCCGGCGTGGAGCTGGCCGGCGACATCCCCTTCATGGTGGCCACCGACTCGGCCGACGTCTGGGCGCGCCGCGGCGACTTCCGGCTCGACGCGCGCGTCGGCGTCCCGCCCGACGCCTTCAGCGCCACCGGCCAGGACTGGGGGCTGCCGGTCTACCGCTGGGACGTGATGGAGCGGGGCGGCGACGCCTGGCTGGCCGCCCGCGCCGGCCGCATGGCCGACCTGTACGGCTTCTACCGGGTGGACCACGTGGTCGGCCTCTACCGCACCTGCTTCTTCCCGAACGACGGCGCGCCGGCCGCCTTCGTCCCGTCGGAGGAGCCGGCCCAGATCGCCAACGGCGAGCGGGTGCTCGGCGTCCTGTCGCGCCGCGCCCGCGTCATCGCCGAGGACCTGGGCGTGGTGCCGCCCTTCATCCGCCAGTCGCTCGACCGGCTCGCCATCCCCGGCTACCGGGTGCAGCGCTGGGAGCGCGAGTGGGACGCGCCGGGCCAGCCCTTCCGCGACCCGGCCCGCTGGCCGGCCGTCTCGGTGGCCACCACCGGCACGCACGACACCGACTCCCTGGCCGACTGGTACGACGGCCTCTCCGAGGCCGACCGGCGCGAGCTGCTCGCCCTGCCGGGCCTCCGCGCGCTGCGCGAGCGGGCGCCCGCCGCCTTCGACGTCGGCGTGCGCGACGCCCTCCTCGAGCTGGTCTACGCGGCCGGCTCCGACCTGCTGCTCCTGCCGTTCCAGGACGCCTTCGGCCACCGCGAGCGGGTCAACGTGCCCGGCACGGTGAACGACCAGAACTGGACCTACCGGCTGCCGTCGCGCCTCTCGGCGCTCGCCGCCGACCTCCCCTCGCGCGATCGGCTGCGCGCCCTCGCGGCCCGCGCCGGCCGCATCGCGGGGCGCCCGTGACCGCGCCCGCCGGCCGCTTCTACCTGGTGCGCCACGCCAAGGCCGAGCGCCAGGGCGCCGCGCCGGACGACGCCCGCCGCCTCACCGACGAGGGGCGGCTGGCGTTCGGCGCCCGCCTGCGCGCCCTGGCCCCGCGCCTCGCCGTCCGCCGGGTCGTCACCAGCCCGTTCGCGCGGGCGCGCGAGACGGCGGAGCTGCTGGCCCTCGCCACCGGCGCCGCCGTCGAGGAGGAGGAGGCGCTCGCGAGCGGCGCGTCGACCGGCCGGCAGCTCCTGGCGCTCGGCCGCGCGCTCGGCGCCGGCTGCGCGCTCGTCGGCCACAACCCGGAGCTGGCCGAGGCGATCGCCCTCGCCGGCGGCGGCGACGTGGAGGTACCGCCTGGCACCGTGGCCGCCATCGAGGCCGACGGGACGCTCGCCTGGGTCGAGTGACGGGCGCCCGGCGCCCCCTGCTATGCTCCGGCGGCGATGCCCGCCCCCGGCACCACCCCCGGCACCACTCCAGAGCCCGCCGCCGAGCCCCGCGCCGCCCTGCCGCCGTTCATGCAGGAGCTCGACACGCTGGTGCGGGCCCGCTACCCGCTCGTCTACCTCGTCACCTCGGAGGAGCAGCGGCTCGAGGCGAGCCTCGCCGAGCTGGCCGAGCGCCACGGCAAGGCGCTGCTCGCCTGGACGGTGACCCGCGGCTTCCGCCCGCTCGGCGCCGGCAAGGGGGCGCCGCCGCCGGACGGGGCGCACGAGCCGGTCGAGGCGCTGCAGGCCATCGAGACGCTGGCCGAGCCGACGCTGGTGGTGCTGAAGGACTTCCACCCCTACCTGGGCGACCCGACGGTGGTGCGCGCGCTGCGCGACCTGGCCCACGCGCTCAAGTCGACCTACACGACGGTGCTCCTCCTCTCGCCGACGCTCGTCATGCCGCCGGAGCTGGAGAAGGAGATCTCGGTCCTCGACGTCCCGCTCCCGACCTTCCGCGACCTGCTGGCGCTGCTCAAGGAGATCGTCGGCGTGCTGCGCCAGAGCGGCCGGGCCCAGGTGGACCTCTCGCGCGAGGACGCCGAGCACCTCATCCGCGCGGCGCTCGGCCTGACGCTCTCCGAGGCCGAGAACGCCTTCGCCAAGGCGGTGGCCCACGACGGGAGGCTCTGGAAGGACGACGTCCAGCTCGTGCTCGAGGAGAAGCGGCAGGTCATCCGCAAGAGCGGGCTGCTCGAGTACTTCGCCACCGACGAGTCGCTCGCCTCGGTGGGCGGGCTCGACCTCTTGAAGGGCTGGCTCGGCCGGCGCGGCGCCGCCTTCTCCGACGCCGCCCGCCGCTTCGGCCTGCCCGAGCCGAAGGGGCTGCTCCTGCTCGGCGTGCAGGGCTGCGGCAAGAGCCTCACCGCCAAGGCGATCGCCGCCACCTGGAAGCTGCCGCTCCTGCGGCTCGACATGGGGCGCATCTTCTCGGGGCTGATCGGCTCCTCCGAGGAGAACCTGCGCCGCGCCATCCGCGTGGCCGAGAGCGTGGCGCCGGTGGTGCTCTGGATCGACGAGGTGGAGAAGGGGCTCTCCGGCGTCGCCTCCTCCGGCGCCTCCGACGCCGGCGTCACCGCCCGCGTCTTCGGCACGCTCCTCACCTGGCTGCAGGCGAAGACGGCGCCGGTCTTCGTGGTGGCGACCGCCAACCGCATCGAGCTCATGCCGCCGGAGCTGCTGCGCAAGGGGCGCTTCGACGAGATCTTCTTCGTCGACCTGCCGGACGCGGCCGAGCGCGAGGAGATCTTCCGCATCCACGTGGCGCGCCGCCGGCGCGACCCGGCCCGCTACGATCTCGCGGCGCTGGCCCGCGCCGCCCGGGGCTCCAGCGGGGCGGAGCTGGAGCAGGCGGTCGTCTCGGCGCTCCACGAGGCCTTCGCCGAGGGGGGCGAGCTGGAGCAGCGCCACCTGGCGAAGGCCATCGGCGAGTCGCTGCCGCTCTCGGTCACCATGCGCGAGGAGCTGGAGCGGCTGCGCGAGTGGGCCAGGACCCGCACCCGCCCCGCCTCGAGCGCCCCCGCCGAGCCGGTGGCCCTGCCCCGCACGCTCTAACCAGATGCCCGACGACCGCCGCCGCCGCTTCCTCGGCATCGAGCGCCCGCGCCGCCCCGGCGCCGGGCCCGAGCCCTCCGCCGCCACCGACGCCCGCTTCGGCGCGCTCGAGGGGCCGGGCGCGCCGCCGGACGCCTCGGGGCCCGCGCCGGTCGCCGCCGGTCACGTCGATCGCTTCCGTCCCGCGGCCGAGCGGCCGCTCGACGTGGCCGGCCGGAGCCCGGAGCGACAGCCCTTCGTCCGCTGCGCCCGCTGCGAGACCGACAACACCGTCTACGCCCCGCGCTGCACCACCTGCCAGGCCGACCTCCGCACCGAGGCGCAGCGGCTCTTCAACGAGCGGCTCTGGGCCGGGCGGCTGGCGCAAGGCGAGGTGGAGGCGCGCGAGCACGCGGCGCGCCAGGCGGCGCTGGAGGCCGACGCCGCCGAGGCGGCCCGGGCCCGACGGGAGGCGGCCGAG
>DASTGK010000182.1:0-3432 GCA_035719085.1 Anaeromyxobacteraceae bacterium | reverse complement strand
ACGGCAAGACCACCACGCGCGAGATGATCGCCGCCATCCTGGCGACGCGCGGCCCGGTGCTCAAGACCGAGGGGAACCTCAACAACGAGGTGGGCGTGCCGCTGACGCTGCTCGGCCTCGGGCCGGAGCACGTCGCCGCCGTCGTCGAGATGGGGATGAACCACCCGGGCGAGATCGCGCGGCTCGCCGCCATCGCCCTGCCCCAGGTCGGCGTCGTCACCAACGCCGCCGCCGCGCACCTCGAGGGGCTCGGCTCGGTCGACGGCGTGGCCGACGCCAAGGCCGAGCTCTACCAGGGGCTGCCCGAGGGCGGCGTGGCGGTGGTGAACGCCGACGACCCGCGCATGGCGAAGCGGGCCGTGGCCTCCGGCCGGCGCCTCCTCTCCTTCGCCGCCGGCCGGCAACGGCGCGGCGACGTGGTGGTGCTCGAGATCCTCTCGCAGACGGCCGAGGGGATCCGCTTCCTGCTCGGCATCGGCCAGCGCGAGCTCGAGGTCTCGCTGCCGCTCGTCGGCGCCCACAACGCCACCAACGCCGCGGCCGCCGCCTGCGCCGCCGTCGCCCTCGGCTCGACCGACCGGGAGATCGTGCGCGGGCTGGCGGCGGTGCGGCCGGTGGGGCGCCGCCTGCGGCTGGAGCGGCTCGCCTCGGGGCTGCTGCTCGTCGACGACTGCTACAACGCCAACCCGCTCTCCATGGGGGCGGCGCTCGCCACGCTCGGCGAGCTGGCGCGCGCCGAGGGGGGCCGCCCGCTGGCGGCCCTCGGCGACATGCTCGAGCTCGGGCCCGCCGAGCTCGCCCTGCACCGCGGCGTCGGGGAGGCGGCGGCCGAGGCCGGGGTGGCCTGGCTCGCCGGCTTCGGGCCGCGCGCCCGGGAGACCGTGGCCGGCGCCGTCGAGGCCGGGCTCGCCGCGGGAGCCACCTTCCACACCGAGGACGTGGCGGCGCTCGCCGCCGCCGTGCGCGCCGCCGCCAGGCCGGGCGACGTCCTCCTCGTCAAGGGGAGCCGCGGCATGAAGCTGGAGCGGCTCGTCGAGGCGCTGAGAACCTAGGATGCTCTACCACCTGCTCTACCCGCTCGCGGGCAAGCTCTCGCTCCTCAACGTCCTGCGCTACCCGTCCTTCCGCATCGTGGCGGCGGGCCTGACGGCCATGGTGCTCGGCCTCCTGCTCGGCCCGTACTTCATCGAGCGGATGCGCGTGCTCCAGTACGGCGCCAGCAACGTGCGCGAGGACACGCCCGAGGCGCACCAGAAGAAGGCCGGCACGCCGTCGATGGGCGGCGCCCTCATCCTCTTCGCCCTCTCCTGCTCGACCCTGCTCTGGGCCGACCTGCGCAACCGCTGGGTCTGGGCGGCCCTGCTCGTCACGCTCGGCTACGGCGCCATCGGCTTCGCCGACGACTGGCTCAAGCTCTCGAAGCGCAACTCCAAGGGGCTGGCCGGCAAGAAGAAGCTCCTCTTCCAGGTGCTGGTGGTGCTGGCGGTCTACTACGGCCTCCTCACCGACTGGAGCTTCCACGCCGACGCCCGCTTCCCCTGGCTCTTCGTGGGCAGCCGGCTCGACACCCACCTCACCTTCCCCTTCCTGCCGACCAAGCTGCTCAACCCGGACCTCGGCTGGGCCTACCTGCCCTTCATGGTCTTCGTGGTGGTGGCCACCTCCAACGCCGTCAACCTGACCGACGGCCTCGACGGCCTGGCCATCTTCCCCACCATCATCTCGGCCATGACCTTCCTGGCCCTCTCCTACGTGGCCGGGACCACCATCGCCGGCTTCAGCCTGGCCGAGTACCTGCGCATCGCCTCCATCCCCGGGGCCGAGGAGCTGGGCGTGCTCTGCTCGGCCGTCTTCGGCGCCGGCGTCGCCTTCCTCTGGTTCAACACCTACCCGGCGCAGGTCTTCATGGGCGACGTCGGGTCGCTGGCGCTCGGCGGCGGGCTCGGCATGCTGGCCGTGCTCACCAAGAACGAGGTGGCGAGCGCCATCCTCCACGGGGTCTTCCTGGCCGAGACGGTGAGCGTCATCATCCAGGTGACCAGCTTCAAGTACACGGGCCGGCGCGTCTTCCGCATGGCGCCCATCCACCACCACTTCGAGCTGAAGGGGTGGGCCGAGCCCAAGATCATCGTCCGCTTCTGGATCATGTCGGTCATGCTGGCGCTCATCGCGCTCATGTCCATCAAGCTGAGGTAGCACGTGGCACGACCGCCGGAGCTGAAGGGGAAGCGCATCACCGTGGTGGGGCTGGCGCGCAGCGGCGTGGCCGCCGCCCGGCTCTGCCTGCGCGAGGGGGCGGCCGTCACCGTCACCGACGCGCGGCCGGCCGCGGCGCTCGAGCCGGCGCTGGCGGCGCTCGGCCCCTCGGCGCGGCGCGTGCTCGGCGGCCACGACGAGACCGACTTCACCGGCGCCGACCTGGTGGTGGTCTCGCCCGGCGTCCCCATGCGGCTCGCCCCCATCGCCGCGGCCCGCGCCGCCGGCGTGCCGGTCTGGGGCGAGGTGGAGCTCGCCGCCCGCTTCCTCGGCGACGTGCCGCTCGTGGCCATCACCGGCACCAACGGCAAGTCGACCACCACCGCGCTCGCCGGCGCCCTCTTCGCCGAGGACCGGCGCACCTTCACCGGCGGCAACCTGGGCACGCCGCTCTCCGAGCTCGTCCTCTCCGGCGAGCCGGCCGACGTGGTGGTGGCCGAGCTCTCCTCCTTCCAGCTCGAGGGGATCGAGCGGCTGCGCGCGCGCGTGGCGGCCATCCTCAACGTCACCCCCGACCACCTGGACCGCTACGACGGCGTCGACGCCTACGCCGCCGCCAAGGCCCGCCTCTTCGAGACGCAGCAGCCGGGCGACTTCGCCGTGTCGAACCTGCGCGACGAGCGGGCCATGGCCATGGCCGGCGCCTCGCGCGCCGCCCTCTACACCTTCGGCTTCGGCCCGCCGGCCCGCGGCGCCGCCCGCGACCCGTCGGACGGCGGCGGGGCCGAGGGGGAGCTCTGGTTCTACCGCTACGCCGCCGAGGCGCCGGAGCGCTACCGGCTGGCCAACCGCGCGCTGCGCGGCCGCCACAACCGCGAGAACGCCATGGCGGCGCTCCTCTGCGCCCGGCTGCTGGGCGTGCCGGGCGCGGCCGTGCAGCGCGGCCTCGACCGCTTCGGCGGCCTGCCCCACCGGCTGGAGCTGGTGCGCGAGCGCGGCGGCGTCGAGTGGATCAACGACTCCAAGGCGACCAACGTCGACTCCACCACGGTGGCGCTCGCCGCCTTCCCGGCCGGCGCGCCGCGCCTCGTCCTCCTCATGGGCGGCCGCGGCAAGAAGGCCCCCTACGCGCCGCTCCGGCCGCTCTTCGGCGGGCGGGTGAAGGCGCTCCTCACGCTCGGCGAGGACGCGCCGGCGGTGGAGCGCGAGCTCGGCGACCTCTGCCCGACCGAGGGG
>DASTGK010000181.1:0-2874 GCA_035719085.1 Anaeromyxobacteraceae bacterium | reverse complement strand
GGCGGTGTGCGGCTCGATGTCGAAGGCCCGCTTGCCCTGCTCGACGGCCTCGGTCTTCTGGCCGGCCTTGAGCAGCACCTCGGCGAGGTCGAGGCGCACCCGCTTCACGCCGACCGCCTCCTCCTGCAGCGGGATGAGCCGGCGGTAGGCGCCGGCCAGCGCGTCGAGGTCACCCTGGGCGGCGTGGATGTCGCGCAGCGCCTCGAGCGCCCGCCGGTTGCGCGGGTCGGTGTCGAGCACCGCCTTGTACGACTGGATGGCCTGGGCCGGGTCGCCCAGCTTCATGCCGAGCAGCCAGCCGAGCTTGTCGTTGAGCCGCGCCACCTCGCGCCGGTCCACGGTGGCGGCGAGCCGCACGCGCAGGTGGGCCGCCAGCTCGGGCCAGCGCTCCAGCTGCTGCAGGAGCTCCTCGAGCGACGCCAGCGCCGCCTCGTGGCGCGGCCGCAGCGCCAGCACCTCGCGCCAGAGCCCCACCGACTCGTCGAGCCGCTCCAGGTCGGCGGCCAGGCCCGCCCGCTTGGCCAGCACCCGCTCCTTGCTGGCGGCGTCGGCCGCGGCGGCGTGCTGCGCCGCCAGGTTGCCGTAGAGGTCCTCCTTGCGGCCGGCCTGCTCGTAGAGCGCCTCGAGCGCCTGCAGCGACGGGAGGTGGCGCGCGTCCACCTTCAGCGCCGCCTCGTAGGCGCCGGCCGCCCGGTCGGGCAGCCCGAGCCGCTCCTCGCAGAGCTGGCCGAGCCGGAAGAGGAGCTGCACGCGGTCGGAGCCGCCGGCGGCGTCGGCCTCGGCCTGGAGCACGTCGGCCAGCTCGGGCCAGCTCTCCAGCCGCTGGTAGAGCCGCTCCAGCGCCGGCAGGGCGATGGGGGCGGCGCCGGGGGCGAGCGCCAGGGCGCGCCGGAAGTAGGCGGCGGCCTGGGCGGGCGCGGCGAGCGGCCCCTCGTGGAGGCGGCCGAGCACGAGCGCCACGTCGGCGAGCGGCCCGGGCGGCAGCCGCTCGAGCTCCTCCTCGTAGAGCGCCGCCAGCTCCTCCTGGTGGTCGGCCGCCGCGGCGATGGCCTCGAGCCGCCGGCGCACCTCGGGGTCGGCCGGGTCCTCGCGGAAGGCCTTGCACAGGGCCAGGAAGGCCATCTCCGGGTCCTGCAGCTGGCGCTCGCGCAGGTCGGCGAGCTGGACGAAGAGCGCCTTGCGCTCCATGGCGTCCGGCCGCTCGGCGGCGCGGGTCTCGAGCGCCGCGGCCTGGCGAGCGTGGCTGCCGGTGGCCGCGTAGGCGGTCTCCAGCGCCAGCGCGGCGCGGGCGTTGGTCGGGTCCTTGGCGATGAGCCCCTCGAGCCGGGCCAGCGCCTCGGGGTGGTCCGGGCGGGCCGCCAGCACCTCCTCGTAGAGGGCGAGCGCGCCGTCGCGGTCGAGCAGCCGCGTCTCCTTCAGCTCGGCCAGCCGGTAGCGGAGCGGCAGGAGCGCCGGCAGGTCGCCGGCCGCCTGGGCCGCCGCGATCTCGCGGGAGAGGACGTCGCCGAGCTCCACCCAGCGCTCGCCGGCGGCGCAGAGCCGGTCGAGCCGGGCCAGGCCCGGCCGGTCGTCGGGGGCGAGCTCGAGGAGCCGCTTCACCGTCGCCGCCGCGCCGGCCGGGTCGCCGAGCCGCGTCTCCTGCAGCTCGGCCAGGTCGGCGAGCAGCCGCTGCCGCGCCGCCGGCTCCTCCTCGAGGGCCAGGGCGCGCCGCAGCGCCTTCTCCAGCGCCTCGGCGTCGGCCCCGCCGCGCAGCGCGGCGAGCAGGCCGGCCGAGGCCTCGCGGTCCTCCGGCTCGATGTCGAGCAGCCGCTGCCACGCCTCGGCGGCGCGCGCCGGATCGGCCTCGAGCCGCGCCAGCTGCCGCTGGTACTCGACGCGGGCGGCCGGGTCCTGCGCCCGGTCGGCGTTCTCGGCGAGCAGCCCGGCCAGCTCCTCGGAGAGGCCGGCCTGCCGCCCGAACTCGCCGGCCAGCGCCAGCGACTCGAGCGCGTCGGGGTCGGCGGCCAGCGCCCGGCTGGCCGAGACGAAGGCCAGCTCGGCGTTGCGCACCTGGCGCCCGTAGCGCTCGGCCACCTGGCGCAGCAGCGCGCCGCGCGCCCGCGGGTCGGTCTGGTTGCGCGCCCGCGCCTCCAGCACCTCGATCACCTTGGCGTGCTCGTTCTCGCCGGCGTAGATGGGCTCCAGGATGGCGGCCGCCTGCACCGCGGCGGCGCCGCTGCCGCGCGCCAGCTCCTCGAGCGCCCCGAGCGTGCCCGGGTGGCGCGGCGCCCGCGCCAGCACCTGCTCGTAGGCGGCGAGCGCCCCCGGGGCGTCGGCCAGCCGGACCTGCCGGATGCGGCCGAGCCGGTAGCGCAGCTCGGCCGCCTCGGCGGCCAGCTCGGGGCGGGCCTCGGCGGCCGCCACCTCGCGCTCCAGCACCCCGGCCAGCTCCTCCCACCGCTCGGCGGCGCCCAGCAGGCGCCCGAGCAGCCGGAGGGCGTTCGGGTCCTGCGGGTCGATCGCCAGGATCTTGCGGAACGCCTCGATGGCGCCCTCGCGGTCCGCGAGCTGCTCGTCCATGATCTTGGCCACCTCGAAGAGAAGGTCCTTCTTCGTTCCCCTGGCCGACGTCGCGCCGGCGAGCCGCTCCAGCGCGGCCGCCAGCTCCCGCTTCGCCCCCTGCCGCCGCCGCACGCGCACCAGCGCCGCCAGCGGCTCCGGCCCCGGCGCCGCGGCCGCCACCTCGTCCCACCAGGCGGCCGCCCGCTCCAGGTCGCCCTGCCGCTCGGCGGCGATGGTGGCGAGCCTCCGCTTCAGCTCCAGCGCCGCCGAGGGCACCCGCGGCAGCGCCGCCTGGTAGGCCGCCGCCACCGCGTCCCAGCCGCCGGCGCCGGC
>DASTGK010000180.1:0-2128 GCA_035719085.1 Anaeromyxobacteraceae bacterium | reverse complement strand
CGGGGTGCGCCAGATGGGCTGGCGCTTCACGCTCAAGACCTTCGCCGCCATCGGCCTGGTCTCGCTCGGCGCCGACTCGCTCGGCCGCGTGGTCCGCTTCGCCGAGCTGGCGCCGGCCTACGCCGCCGTCATGGGCGGCCTGCTCGTCGGCGTGGGGCTCCTCATCCTCTTCCGCCACGGGGCCAGCCTGGGCGGGCTCAACATCCTCGCCATCTGGCTGCAGGAGCGGCGCGTGGTGCGCGCCGGCACCTTCCAGATGGCGGTCGACTCGCTCATCGTGGTCGCCTCCTTCTTCGTGGTCACGCCGCTCGCCCTGGCCCTCTCGGTGCTCGGCGCGGTGGCCATGAACCTCGTCCTCGCCGTGAATCACAGGCCGGGGCGCTACCTGGGGGCGTAGCCCTTCTTCTCTCCTCTACCGGTCGCCGAACCGCGGCGGCGCGGGCGGATCGCGGGGCTGCGCCTCGACCACCGGCCCCACGTCGACGACCGGCCCGGCCGGCTCGCGCTCCACCACCTCGATCCGGCCGGGCGCGTCCGGCGGCGTCGGCCCGCGGCCGGTGAGGCGGCGCCAGGCGGCGCGCGCCGCGCCGACGACGAGGAGGAGCGCGGCGAGCGGCAGCACCACCGCCAGCCCGGCCGCCACCACCGCGGCGGTGACGCCCGCGAGGAGGAGGAGGACGAGGAGCGCCGGGAGGCAGCCGCGCAGCTGGAGCCGGATCACGTCGGCCTACGGCGCCGGGGCCGGCGGCGGCACCGGGGGCGGCGGCGGCAGGGCCGCGAGCGGGAACTCGCCGGAGTAGGTGAGGCCGCGCACCACGAAGCTGGGCGTCGCCTTCACCCCGGCCTGCAGCGCCGCGGCGATGTCGGCGGCGAGCCGCTGCGCCGTCTCGGGCGCGCCGAGGCAGGCCTTGAACTTCGGCACGTCGAGGCCGAGCTGCCCGGCCAGCGCCTCGACGTCGACGCGGCTCTTCTGGTTCTCGAAGAGGGCGTCGTCCATCGGGGCGAGCTGCCCCTGCGCCTCGGCGCAGATGGCGGCGCGGGCCAGCTCGCAGGCCCGCTCGTGCATGGGGCGCTTGAGGAGCGGGTTGCAGGACTGGTCGAGCGGGAAGTGGCGCTTCACGAGCGTGAGATCCGGCCGCCTCTTCAGGAGCTCGCGCACCTCGGCGTGCGACCTGGCGCAGTAGGGGCACTCGTAGTCGCTGTAGCTCACCACCACCGCCGGGCCGAGGTAGGCGGGCGCGTTGGCCGGGGTGGCGGGCGCGGGCGGCTTGTCCCAGTAGCGCGGGTAGGCGGCGGCGAGGAGCGAGAGGCCGGCCACGCCGGCGATGGCGAGGCCGGCGCTCGACCGCGGCGCGGCCCGGATCGCGCCGAGGTCGTCGCGCAGCGAGGCGAGGACGCCCTGCGGCCGGCAGGCCAGGAGGCTGGCGGCGAAGAGGCCGGCCGAGCAGAGCCAGGAGGCGATGCAGAGCAGGCACCAGGCGCCGATGAGCACCTTCGAGACGAAGGCGAGCACCACCGAGGCGGCCACGGCCGCGGCCGAGAGGGCGAAGAGCAGGCCGACCGGCCAGCGCGGGTGGGGGCGCGGGCCGAAGAGGGCCCAGGCGGCGAAGACGACGGCGAGGCCGTAGCCGATGGCGCCCCAGACGGCCACCGGCAGCCGCAGCACCACGGAGTAGGGCGAGACCGCCACCTTGTCGCAGTTCACCGTCTCGTTGACGGCGCAGAAGCTGGCGACGCCGGCGTGGGCCTGGGCGTGGAGGCGGACGAGCAGGATGGCCACCACCAGCCCGGCGAGGGCGACGGCGAGGGCGACCTGGAGGGCACGGCGGGGCGGCGGCGAGGGCGGGCGGGCCGCCGGGGCGCTGCGAGGCATGTGGTCGTCGTCCCGGGTCGGGTCAGTCGATGGAGCAGGGCTTCACCGGCTCGCAGGGCTTCTCGGCCGGCTTCTCGTCCTTCTTCTCGTCCTTCTTCGGCGGCGGGGGCAGCTCGCCGGGCGCCCCGTGGCCGGGGTGGTGCGGCGGGCCCTTCGTCGCCTGGGCGCCCGCCTTGGCGCCGGACGCGGCGCCCGGCGCGGCGCCGGACCTGGAGCCGCCGGCGCCCGAGGTGGACCCGGACGCGGCCACGGCCT